>JBIIRU010000003.1:0-31616 GCA_044341355.1 Cyanobium sp.
GGGTTTATAATGGATTGATGGGGTTGAGCAATCAGCCTCCAAGCAGTCATTCTCCGACTGCTCCTGTTCACCCTCCAAAAGGGTCCCAGGACCTCCTGAGTTACACCACTCGAAGGGGCGCTACCCTCAGTTTCCGATGTCGGTTGAGATGCCCTTGCGGCGATCCAGCGGTTTTGAACCCAGGACCGTCGCAGGAGGGCCGTATAGAGGAGTGCGGGAGCTGCGGCTGATCCTCTCCCGCAAGGCTTGCCAGCTTGGTCGCCAGGTCGGTGAATTAGCCGTGAGCTGCTCAATCTCCTCCTGCTGAACCCGCAGCACACCCTGCTGAACCAGGATGATCTCCCTGAGATCGATTGGCAGTAACAACAGATCCGCGCAGAAATGCAATTTAGGGTGGCATCCATCCCATGAAGTCTCTTCCTGAGATGCAAACTAGAACCATGTCGCAATCAAGAGTTCTGCAGGACTGATGTTCGCTACGAGCCGTCTGGGCTACTGAATGAGTACTGAATCGCTAGGTTGCAAATTCAGAGATAAGGGTCTAAAGTGGTAATTGAATAGCCAAAGCAGTCTCTCCCCGACTGCTGCTTTTCACTCTCCAGACAAGATCTCCTGAGTTTCACCACTCGAAGAGGTCACTCAGAACAGGCACTAAACCTCTGAATTACCTATCGATAAGAGGTTTAGTTTTATAACTAACGCAAATCAGTTTAAACCAAAAACCATCCTAACATCATGAAAAGCTTCATTCGCATCATGGTGGCCTTGGCTTCGTCATCCGCCCTTTCTGTTGGGATGGCGCTGACTCCACTTCCCAGCCGCGCCATCCCACTTCTAAGTGGCTTTGGTGGGCCCTCTGGATTCGGTACATCGTTTCTACCCCGCAACGATGATGGATCTACCACTATCTTACCACTGCCATTTCAAGTTAAGTTTTTTGGAAATACCTACAACAACTTCTATGTTAACAATAACGGAAATATAACTTTTCAAAGACCCCTATCCACCTACACTCCATCAGCCTTTCCCGGTGCTTTGACACCTTTAATTGCTCCCTGGTGGGCTGACGTTGATACGAGAAACGGAAGATCTGATGTTGTCTATTATGTAGCCCCCAATCCTAATAGCTTGGTAGTAACATGGCCAGAAGTTGGCTACTATAACAACCGCGCGGACAAACTTAATTCTTTCCAATTAGTATTACAACGAACGCCGAATGATAACTCTGGCGCATTTACAGCTGAATTTCGCTATGAACAACTCCAATGGACCACAGGGGATGCCAGCAATGGCAGTGGCGGCCTTGGTGGCATACCTGCAAATGCTGGCTATGATGCTGGGGACAGGATCAACTTCTTTTCTCTACCAGGCTCACGTACGGGTGCCATTTTAGATGTTGTCAATCAGAGCAATGTAAGTCCTACTACTCCAGGCCTTTGGCGGTTCAATTTCACTGCAGATAGTGCACCTGGAGACACTCCAGGGAATCCTTTAATGCCCGTCATCGTTGATGATTCTTTCGAATTTACTTTCCCAGTTCAACCAGGTCGAACTTTCTTCATTGATCCGGAGATTGCCATTGGTTACGATTATGCAGTTTCAGGTGGGCCCCTATTCGCTTCAGTGACCGCCCCAACAGGTATTAACGTATCCAACATATTTGATCTCGTTTTTGGAACAACAACTGTTCCGATAACAGGAGGATCAGAATATATCTTTGGTACACCACAAAGTAACTTCAGAATCGAAGGTATTGATTTAGCCGCCAACTTGGATCCAACTAATCCACTCGCCTTTATTACTGGTGTAAGTTTTAACAGCTCCGGAACAGTCAATGTGACCCAAACACCGATTACTTTTAATACTTCGTCAGTGCCGGGACCCATTCCTCTCTTTGGGGTAGGTGCTGCTTTTGGTTTTAGCAGAAAACTGCGTAAGCGGATCAAATCCTTGAAGCTCGAGTCTCTTGGCGTAATGTAAATCCCCCTTCACCTCCACTCAAGTCTTAACCTGGGTGGAGGTTCTTGCCAAAAGTCGATAGTCCTTGCAGCTGGCGTTGTGATATGAGAGGCGAAACTTTTATCCCCAATTTCGATGATTGTATGAGAGCTAAAATCGCTGATAATCAGGACGCAACCAACAACAATCATTTTTTCACTTTTTTAAACCATACTAGCAATGCCAACTTTGTAAGGCATCTTTTAGATCATCGCTTGGTCTCCATATCAACATGGTCAGTCTTCATCCTTATCATCCAGCACCTCTTCAAGCATTTGTGTTACTAAAATCTTATCAACTCTCTTTCCATCCATGTCAACAACCTCTATACGCAGGTTATTCCATTCAAAATGCTCGCCGGCATGGGGGATTCGACCTATACGATGCATAACAAAGCCACCAAGGGTCTGAAACGTGCCGGAAGACTCATCGGGTAATGAAGAAACCTCCACCAAATCCTTAAATTCAGACAGGTCCAGGCCACCATCCAGCAGCCAGGAACCATCCTCTCGCTCCACAACCATCGGATCCTCCCGATCTTCGACCGAGGGAAGATCACCAACAATTGCCTCCATCAAATCATTGAGCGTTACCAAACCTTCAATGCCGCCGAATTCATCTGTGACCAGGGCAATATGAACCCCTGTCTGCTTAAACTGTTCAATAACATTCAGGGCCCTCATACCCGCAGTCACGTAGAGGGGCGGCTGCAACATTGAATCGATATCAAGCGGTTCGCCATTGACATAGGCAGCCAGCAGACTTCGCACCCTTACAATTCCCACACAATCATCAAGACTGCCCTTGCCGACAGGAAATCGGCTGTGGGTACTGGCCAAAATCTCATCCAAATTATCCTGGACAGGTTCCTCACTATCAATCCAGCTTATATCTGTCCTGGGGGTCATCACAGCCTTTACCGATCGATCGCCCAAACGCAGCACCCTTTGCACCATTTCATGCTCCGCCTCTTCAAAAACTCCCGTCTCCGCACCCTGACGCAGCATCGCCTTGATTTCTTCTTCCGTAATTCCAGGCTCCTGGGAATCCTTGATTCCCATGAACTTGATCAACCAATCTGTGGAAATGCCAAGAATATACACAAATGGCGCCGTCAGCCCTGACAGCCACCGCATCGGCCGAGCCACAAAGCGGGCAATCTGCTCAGGCTCGTTAAGGGCAATCCGTTTTGGAACCAGTTCGCCAATTACCAAAGACAAATAGGTGATCAGGGAAACAACCAAAGCCACACTCAAACCCTCTGCATAGGGCTTGAACATGGGAATATCGCTTAAAACCGGGCGCAATCTTTGGGCAATCGTCGCCCCACCAACAGCACCACTCAAAATACCGATCAACGTAATGCCAATCTGAACAGTGGAAAGAAACTCATTGGGGGAATTAGCTAGGCGTAAAGCAGCTCTGGCACCTCGATCGCCCCGGTCAGCTTGCTGCTCTAACCTCACCTTGCGAGCAGAAACTACAGCTATTTCCGACCCTGAAAACACCCCATTAGCTAAAATCAGAATCAGAATTAAAAGGATCTCGAAAATAATCGAGGCCACTAGCACCAATTGGAATACTGATGAATTCTAGCATAAACCCTATCTTGCAGCGCCGATCAAAGCTTGTTGCCTTGCAATTTCATCCTAATTGCAAAACTTTAAGCATGGTTGCACGCCTTATTTCAAGCGAAATTACCGCCATGGCCTGGGCCAGCAAGCTGCGCTGCACAGGCCCAGATGCCAGCGGCAACGCCCTTTCCAGCCCCGACCGCCCCCCCAGGTACCGCCAATGGCTGCCGATCTCCAGCCAGTCCCAAGCTCCAGTCCCAAGCTAATGAAGGACGATTCCCAGCTCAACAGGGCTGGACAGCTGCGGGCGCCTGCCTAGGATCCCTGTAACGCAGTGCAAAATCCGGACCCCGCATGACCGATGTTCCCGCCACGCGGATCCGCAACTTCTGTATCATCGCTCACATTGATCACGGCAAATCGACCCTGGCCGACCGTCTCCTGCAGGAAACGGGCACAGTGGCTGTACGGGATATGCAGGATCAATTCCTTGACAATATGGAATTGGAACGGGAACGGGGAATAACAATCAAATTGCAAGCGGCCCGCATGGAATACACAGCCAAGGATGGCCAAAATTACATTTTAAATTTGATTGATACCCCAGGCCACGTTGATTTCGCCTACGAGGTCAGCCGCAGCTTGCAAGCCTGCGAAGGCGCTCTCCTTGTTGTCGATGCCAGCCAGGGCGTTGAGGCCCAAACCCTGGCGAATGTTTATCTTGCCTTGGAAAATGATCTGGAAATCATTCCAGTTCTCAACAAAATCGATTTACCCGGCGCCGACCCCCAGCGCATCAGCGCAGAAATTGAATCCATTATTGGTTTAGACACCAGCAACGCCATCGCCTGCTCCGCCAAAACAGGCCTGGGAATTGCTGAAATCCTGCAGGCGGTTGTGGATCGGGTGCCTCCACCCGCCGATCTGCCAACAGAACCGCTAAGAGCGCTGATTTTTGATTCCTATTACGATGCCTATAGGGGTGTAATAGTTTACTTCAGGGTAATAAGCGGCACAATTTCCCGTAAAGACAAGGTTTTGTTGATGGCCAGTGGCAAAACCTATGAACTTGATGAAGTCGGTGTCATGGCACCAGACCAACGCCAGGTTGACTCCCTCCATGCTGGCGAGGTGGGCTACCTTGCCGCATCGATCAAGGCCGTGACCGATGCCCGGGTCGGAGATACGATCACCCTATTTAATAACCCCGCCAGCGAACCCCTGCCTGGTTACACCGAAGCCAAACCGATGGTCTTCTGTGGGCTGTTCCCAATCGACGCCGACAGATATCCCGATTTGCGGGAGGCCCTCGATAAGTTAAAGCTTTCGGATGCTGCCCTGAAATACGAACCGGAAACCAGCAGTGCCATGGGTTTTGGCTTCCGCTGCGGTTTTCTAGGTCTATTGCACATGGAAATTGTGCAAGAGCGGCTGGAGCGTGAGTACAACCTTGAGCTTATTGTCACTGCACCTTCAGTAATTTATAGGGTTAACATGCTCGATGGCACCACCATATCAATTGACAATCCGGCCACCCTGCCCGACCCGCAAAAGCGTGAATCCATTGAAGAACCCTATGTAAAACTTGAAATATACACCCCAAATATTTACAATGGAGCCCTGATGGAGCTCTGCCAAGAGCGGCGGGGGGAATTCATAGATATGAAATATATTACAACCGACCGTGTCACGCTTCACTATGAACTACCCCTAGCCGAAGTGGTAACTGATTTCTTTGATCAAATGAAAAGCCGGACCAAAGGATATGCTTCGATGGAATATCAACTAATCGGTTATCGCAAGAATGAATTGGCGCGTCTTGATGTGCTTATCAACAACGAACGTGCCGATCCACTCACCTCAATAGTCCATCGGGACAAGGCCTACAATGTTGGTAAGGGACTGGTGGAAAAACTAAAGGAATTGATACCACGCCAGCAGTTTAAGATCCCGATCCAGGCCGCCATCGGCAGCCGGGTGATCGCCAGTGAAAGCATTAGTGCCATGCGCAAAGATGTTTTAGCCAAATGTTATGGTGGTGATATTTCCCGTAAGAAAAAATTGCTGCAAAAGCAAGCAAAAGGCAAAAAACGTATGAAAGCAATGGGCAAAGTAGAAGTCCCCCAAGAAGCCTTTATGGCAGTTCTTAAGCTCAATCAGTAGGAGTTCAACAAACGCCCGTTGGCCCCAGTTCGTGACCAATCCATTGTGATTTTTAGTTCCTGACCAACTTTTGATAGCTCAAGCCTGACGGCCTTTGTCCGTCCTGGGGAACCCTTGATGGTTCGAAGAGTTACTAAATTTGAAAACAGCGCTTGTTCGGGCTTCTCGTAGCCGATGCCGCGTTTTCAGCGGCCTGCCGTTTCAATCTCATTACCCCCAGAGATCAAGACCCCAGGATCAAGAAGCTGGCTTCCTGCTTCCCCTGACGGTCGTGGCCTCCATGGGGCTCGTACTCTCCAGCCTTTCGCTGCAGGCGACGGCCCTGCAAAGCAAACTTTATTTTCGTTCCCAGGTTCAGGTCCGCTCCGATCAAGATCAACTGAGCCAGGCCGCCCAAAGGTTGGTGAGCCAGCTCAATCTTCTCCATCCCTGCCTGCTCCACCTGCCTGAACAAGATTGGGCCCTGCAGGGCACTGCTTGCATTGATGCCAACCAAGCCACCAGCTTGATTCAAGGGGGCGAAGGAAACCTGGCCGATGTGCGCACCCTTGATTGGCAGCCCGATGCCAGTGGTCAGAGGGTGATGCTGCTGCTGCAACTACCCACAGTCGCAGGCGGTAGCGGCCGGCGTGGCTTATTTGCGATTCAACTCGGCGGTGATCCCGTTCGGGCATGGTCGATTCAGGAGCAGGGCCTGCTGGGGGCGCCATCATGACGATGACAGAAGTGACAATGGCCGCCGTCATCTTGATGGGCGCCTCCTCGGCCTCTTTGCAAATTTGGTCCAGCTCGATGGCTGAGATCCACAACGCCCAGCGCAGGCAACTGGCCTTGAACCGGATTGATGGCGAGCTGATCATCCTCCAGCAGCAGTGGCAACAACTGGCGCAACACGGACCCCTTGCGCCAGCGTGTCTCGCGGCCAGTGAACAGCTGTTGGCCGTGTTGCAGCAGACCCCGCAAAGTGCTGGGGTGGAGCGCGAACTGACCCTGCTGCCAGCGGAGGAGGGCCTAATGGTGTTGCTTCGCGATCAAAACGAACCCGGCGCCCATCGCCAACAACTTGTCAAACCAGGGGCCCTGCGACTTTGTGAGGGAGCTTGAGCATGGGCAAAGCACCAAAACACTCCAGTGGATTCACCCTGGTGGAACTGCTCGTGACCCTGGCTGTACTGATGCTGCTGGCCGGCCTGGCCATGGCCTACGGCAGCGCCGGTTTGGCCAGGCTGCGCGTCGAAATGGCCAGCCGCCGCGTCCTTTTGGGCCTGGAAGAAGGCCGCAGCGCCGCGCTGCGCAGTGGCCAAGCCTGCGGCCTGCAGCTGGGGGAAGAGGGTTGGCAGGCCCCAGCCTCCAACTCCCTGGCCCCCTGCCCTGGGGTCAACGTGCCATTGGTAGAGGGCTTCGAAACCTCACTGGTGGAAGTGGAACACAACTTGCCCAACACCGTGCGCTTCACCAGCAATGGCTTGGTTCTGGATGGGGGCACGGTGGTGTTGCGCTCGGAAGGCACCGAACTGGAACGCTGTGTGGTGGTGTCCCTGCCCCTGGGGGTGACGCGGGTCGGTCGCATGGCCTCCGGGTCATGCCAAAGGGACTTAAGTCTCTAAGGGGGGGGGAATCCGTGGCAACCCAACCCAGGCCGTCCAGCGGCGACGGCTTCAGCCTTGTGGAACTGCTGCTGGCCCTCGGCCTGGCCCTGATCCTCTGCGGCGGCATCGCCCAGATGCAGGTTGGCCTGCAGCGCAGCGCTGATTTGGCGATGCGGGTGCTGCGCGAAAGACGATTCCAGGATCGGACCCTCGATTTGATTCGCTCGGATGTGTTGCGGTCCCAAGCCATCGGTCTCGGTGGCAGCGCAACCGGCCCCTGCGGCCTGGGTGGCAGGCGATCGGTTCTGGAATTGCAAACAGAAGCCGGAACCATCGTTTACAGCCAGGGGAGCCCCCCCAGTTCGATTTGGCGTGGAGAGGTGCTGATGCGCTGCGGTCCTGCTTTCTCGCTAACCGGACAAGCCAGTCTGGGCCAGTTTCAGAACCGTGTGCTGATCGATGGACTGCAAAGCGAAGGTTTTACAGCAACAAACCTTGATGGCACAAGGCTTCAATTGCGCCTAATCCAAGAGTTTATGGGCCCTGATGGTCCTATTGTACTTGAAAACGAGATTTTAACAACCATGCTCTAAATTAAACTTATACGCATCTTTTCAGCTAGCCAACCAGGCGCAAAGGGCCTTGGTGGGTAGTGGGCAACGTAGGGGTTATGGTAAGAATCAAGGAAGTAGCAAGGTGACATGCGCGGGATCTACCTAAACCCGTTCGCCCGCAGACGCAGGCGCCAGGCAGTCGTGTCTGTTGACTCTGGTTTTGTGCTGATCCTTGTGCTGCCGGTGGCCATGCTGCTGATGATGACGGCCCTAAGCCTGGTCACTCGCAGCAATAGTGCCGCCATTGCCTCCGCCGACGAGTCAAGGGCCCAGGCAGCCCGCATGGCTGCAGAGTTTGGATTAAATCAGGTGATGGCGCGGGTGAACACCCCAACTGGCCCTGCCGACCTGCTGGCCCTAGTTAACGTGCCAAGAACCATTGACCTTTTGGCAAACGGTTCGCCGGCTACCAGATACACCATTCGTGCTTTTAATCCGCCTGCCCCGCCGCCGGCCAACCCTCGCAACTGCCCTGACTTCAACTTAGACGATAATCTCAATGTAACTATCGAGGGAAGTCTGACCGATAACTCCGGCGCCACATATACCCAAGTGATTAGACGCACCCTAAGGGTTTGCGTTCCAACTGTTGCAGCCAATCAACTCAGAGTAAGGGCTATCAGATAAAACTAATGGCAAAACTCTTCCCCGAAAAAATTCAACTAGATGGCACTAGTCGCCTTCTAAAACGGAGGAAAATTAATCAAATCTCTAAGGTTTCATCCAGTAAAAATAAAGATATTGGTTCCTCGATGGTGGAATTGCTTTTGGCCACAACCCTAGCACTTGTTGCCGTCAATGCTTCGGCCCAATTAATCAGCAAACTCTACACAAGTGGCCTAAATAGCCGAGCTGCAGCTAATAGTGCGGTTGAAGTCGCCATAAACAATGATTTGGCTTGGTTTCGGCGGTACGCCGTGCATTGGAGAAGACATGACTCAAATCAGCCGAGCTACGAACAACCTCCTGGATGCGGCGAACCAACTCCACCCGCAACTACCGCAACTACAATGGCTAACGAATTCTTGAGTTATGCCAACACTTCAACAACGTACCGGCCCTCAACCGACACCAATAGTGTCCCGAACGCAACGATTGTCCTACCAAGTTCAGCATCTGGCTACACCCTGAACAGAGCAATACAACCTGACAATAGTGTGTCAGGCGCCTTGATAATCACCTACACTCTAACTGCAGCTGGCACTTCGACCCCAATTTTCGTTAGATCCAGTTCTCTCTATTTGCCGGCTGCAGGTTGGTGTCCATGATTATAAATTCAAGATACGTCTTTAACGACCGCACCAAGAGGGGTTTCACAATCGTTGAGCTCCTAATTAGTGTCTCCATTATGGGGATTTTAACTGCCGTGGGCTTTAATTCGATGTTCGGATTCTACGAACAACGCCGCCTTCGTAATGCCGCACTGGAAGCGATGGACATGATCAGAGAACAACGCGCCAAGGTGATGGCCGAGCGCCTCACAACACCCGACAACTGCTTCTCCCTAAACCCAGATAACATCAATCAGCGTCTGGTCTCAGGTGTCACGGGCCTAGAGGTCATCAATGCCGAAACCGGCGGCGGCACCGAACTCTGTTTCACATCTGAGGAGGGGTCGATTGGGACCCAGATGACCCTGCTACTCAGCTCACCTGCGGTAGCAAGCCAAGGCAAATGGTGTGTTGTCGTATCCCCCTTGATGGCCCAAACCCATCTTGGTTGGAAACCGAGTGGCCAAAACAGTTGTAGCTTTGATAGTGAAGGAGGCTCGCTTTGATGAAGGCTCAAAGGGTACAGGCACTGAGCAGTCGGAGTCAACCACCGGCTTGGCGACGTAAAATCCACTTACCAAACGACAGGATGGAACTAAGCAAAGGTTTCAGCCTGGTGGAGCTGCTGATCGTAGCCGGCCTGACGGCGGTTGTACTCGCTGGTCTCGGAGCCCTCACCCTGGTTTCGGATCTGCAAGTGGGGCGTCGCAGTAATTCGCTTCAGGAAGCCCAGGAACAGTGGGGTCGGGCGGTCGCCTTTATACAAAACGAGGCGGGCGATGGCGCCAGCCTCTCGGGGTCCCTGAGCGATGACGATGTCTGCAACGGCATAGCAACCGCTTCTTTTGAAGTCAACGGCATCGATACATATCCCACCCTGGTGATCAAAGGACCCAACACCCCACCAAATTGGACCATCATTTATGGTGTACGCAATCTGAACGAACTCGACGAGAACATAAGAGTGCTCTATCGCGGACCCAAACTCCTGATTCGTTGTGGACCATTTCCCATTAATGATTCTTCGACCCAAAGTCAGACCGTTCTCCTTGATCGCCTGCCAGACGGCAACGATCGCCTGCCAGACGGCAACCCTTTTCAGGTGCAGTTGCTGCCGAATCCAGTTAGTGGACAACCCGCCCAAGACGCCATTGTCACGATCACGCTGAAGACTGGCACCAACACCACCTACGCCTCAGACCAACCCTTCCGGGTGCATGCCCAACGCAGCCCCCAACTAACTCCCTGACAACACATTTACTGCGATGAACCCATCGGCCCCTACTCCCCCATTGAATCCCCCCAGCGATAGCGAGATCGTTCTGAGGGCCTCAGAGCTGGTCAGCCAAGGCGAGCTTGAACAAGCCGAACAGCTGCTACGCCAGCTGGTCAACTCAGGCTGCTCCCTAGCCAAAGCCTGGATGAACCTGGGGGTGCTCGTGGGTAATCGGGGCGATAAGGATGAGCGGTTAAAACTGTTCCACCACGCCCGGGCTCTCGACCCCAACAATGCCCAGGTCCTGCTCAACCTGGCCACCGCCAACTACGAGAACGGCGATTTAGTCAACGCCGAAGCGCTGTTCCGTCAGGTGCTGCATCAAGATGCCCAGCTAGTGGCAGCCCACCACAGCCTGGGGGTGGTACTGGCCAAAGCCGGACGAGCAAGCGAGGCCAGGGACGCCTTTGCGACAGCTCTGGAACTGGATCCAGACCATTGGCAAAGCCTAGATGAAATCACTGAATTGAAATCGGCAGCAGACCTGAAGCTTGCCGAAGCTGGCTACCGGCGGCTGATCGCTGCCGAGCCCGACAATGGCTCAATGCACCGCAAACTTGCTGTCAATCTCGGGCATCAAGATCGTATCCCAGAGACCATCGAGAGTTACCGCACTGCTCTGAATCTCAATGCTGCTGATACTCAATCCTTTATTGGCCTTGGTCTGGTATTGCTGAATCTAGGCAAAGCCGATGAATCCCTGGTTCTATTTATGCAGGCGCTGGCCCTTGAGCCAGAAAATGGCGATGCCCTGGCCTGTAGTGGACTGGCCCTGCGCACCCTGGGGGAACAAGGCCAGGCCATCGAAATGCTCGATCGCGCCTTGGTGATAAGGCCAGAGCGTCCTGATATCTGGAACGTTAAAGGGGAATGCCATTCGGACGTTGGCCAATTAGATCAAGCCCTGGTAAGCTTCGAGAAAGCGCTTGAACTGGACCCCGATAATTTGGCTATTCAGTTTAATTTAGCCAATACCTTATTGGCTCGAGGTGATCTGGAAGCAGCTCGAATCGCCCTTGACGAGCTTCTTGCTGAAAAACCCCTCGATATGGCCCTGTTCAGCACCCAGATGTTTTTGTATTCAGTGGCTTCAGAACGATGGGCACCTACTGCCCTTGAGCTGGGCCAACGCTTTTGGCCCGAGTGGACCAAAGTCTTTGCCCCCGAGATCGACCGCGCAAGCAACGACAGCCTGATTTTGGATCAAGACAGTCACATCATCAGCACCCTGGTTGACAGCTCCGATCCCAGTCGCCGGGGCAAGGTGCGTATTGGCATTCTCAGCGGCGATTTAGGCGGTCACGTGGTGGGTGGCTTCCTTGCCGCTTTTTTAGAGCACTACGACCACGACAAACTGCATATTGAATTGCTGTCGATGCGGCGTCGCTATCAAGCGCGCAGTGAAGAATTGTTCGCCTTAGCCGATGGGGCCTTAAGCCTGGAAGGTTTAAGCGACCCCCAGGCCCGGGAATTGCTACGCAGTCGCGATTACGATCTGATTTTAGAAACATCTGGATATACTCGATACAGTGGCATCCCGCTGTTAGCCCAGCGTTGCGCGCCGGTGCAATGTCATTACATTGGTTATCACGCTACCACCGCAATGCCTGGGATGGATTATTTTATCGGTGACATGGAAACCGCCGATCCCGCCTTTCAGGATCAATTCAGTGAACAGCTTTGGCCGCTACCCCGACCCTGGCTGGCCTATCCCAAGCATCAGGTCTTCCCGCCAGCCGAGCAGCTGGCAGCCACCGACCTGCCCGTGCTGGGGGCTTTCAGTCAAGTGGGCAAGATTCGAGCCGAAACTCTCAGCTTTTGGGGACCCGCCCTGAAGAAAGTACCGGACAGCCTGCTGGTAATCAAAGACCGATGCATCGTGGATCCCAATGTGTGTGAGCGGATCACCGACGTGCTTGCCAAGGAGCACGATGTCGATCCGCAGCGACTGCGGTTCTTACCGATGCTGGGGGAATGGAACGACCATGTTGATTGCTACAACATTCTTGACGTGGCTTTGGATACCACCCCCTGGAGCAGCGCCACCACCGGCTTTGAAGCTTTGGCCATGGGGACACCCCTGGTGGCCATCAAGGGAGGCTGTACGGCAGCTCGCATGAGCACCTCTTTAGTTCAGGGCGTGGGTCGGCCGGAATGGGTGGCCCGCACCCCGGATGAGTTTGCCGCAATCGTGGCCGAACTCTGCTGCGATTTACCTGCTCTGCGGGCCGGCAAGCAAGAACGCCAACAACAAGCCCAGAACAGCAGTTTGTTTGATGGCTTGGATCTGGCCCAGCAACTGCAAGCTGCCCTGATCGCCATGGCGAGTCAGGCAAAAAAGACTTGAATCCAGCCCCTTATGATCTGGCACCATTGATAGTGCAACTCAAATCACCGGTTTTAGGGGCTACATGTATTATAACTCCAGTTCCGCCCCCATTGGTCACCCCCAGACAACGCAGACCACTATTTACCGGACCGTAACCAAATTCAGGCCCCCAACAGCCTCCGTAACGGGAAACATCATTGGTTTCATTACCTACGCATTGTGTAGGCGTTGGGTTTACGCCAATCCCTCCGGATGAAATCCAGGTGGCACATTCTTTGGCCAGGCCAAGTTGCTCACCAATAATGGCCCCTGCCCTAGCGGCATTTCTGGACTGCGCGTATCTTGGGAGGGCAACGGCTGTAAGCAGGCCAACAACACTAACAACAATCATTAGCTCTACCAAGGTAAAGCCGCTTGTACTAGCACGAGATCTCTTTAGACTGCCCAAAAATTCTAACTGAAGTTGGGTTTGCATTTTTGAAAAAATAAATTTTGCCTAATTCAGTCAATCATAATGGATCATCACAAAAGCAGTCAAGAGCCAGCTTCAACATTGACTAATTTTTTACCCTTGGTAAAGCCATCTCAAAAATAGGGGATTAGGCCCCCATTTACTTTGTGGCTAGTTGTTTATCCAACTAGACCGTTATGAGAAAGTGCAGGCAAGCTCACCAGTAGTACCAGTGACTACGATCGAGGCCGAACTAGCCCCAGCGGTTGTCTGGTTGAGGCACTTCAAACCCGCAACTGTTTGGCCGTAATCAACCGCCCAGTCAACGGTAGCAAAGGTACCACCAGTTGCAACGGCGCAGCCAGAGGGTGCTTCACCCACACCGCCAGAAGCTACAAATGTGGAACATTCCTTAGCCAAAGCAACCTGCTCAGCGATCGAGGCACCAGCGCCGGCGGCGGCACGGGCGGCCAGGTAGCGGGGCAGGGCGACGGCAGAGAGGATGCCGACCACAGCCACAACGATCATGAGTTCCACCAAGGTGAAGCCCTTGGCGACCATGGTGCCGGACTTGCGCTGGGCCAAGCTGCGCAACAGCTCGATTTGCAGCCGACTTTTGACGAGAGGTGAGTTCATAGGAAGATAACCTGAGGGAACGCTTAGTGTTTAAATCATAGTGAAGACCGCAGTATGATTGGTGGTAATTTGCCCCATTACTGCGAAAGTTTAAGAGCCATGTTTGCTCGATACAGTTTTGCTGACTTGGCTTAGCTACGGCCCCTGGCGCAGTATCAAAAATGTCCGTCTTGGTATCACTCCGGCCAAAGACTTTCCAGCTGCAGATGATGCCAAGCACTGGTTATCATTCCTTCCTGAATCCCACCAACAGCCTCCATAATTGGAAATAAAGCTGATTAAGCAACGCGTCAAAACTGCTTATCGCCAACCCACTGCAGTGCACTATGGGAACACAACTTGGCCAGGCTAGATCTAGATCCGCCATAATCAGGGTTGATTTCTTAAAGGCACAAATTTGCCCGCTCACCTTGGCAAAGATATGACTATTCGTCAGATCTCCCCCAAAAAAAACCGGGAGTTTAGGGCCCCCGGTTGCTTTGTGGCTAGTTGGATTAACAACTAGCAGTTATTAGAAAATTAAGAGGCGAAAGTGCAGGTCATTACACCAGAAGTACCAGTGACTATGATCGTGGCCGATCTAGTGCCAGCTGACGTAGCCGCGCTGAGACACTTCAATCCACCAACTGTTTGGCCGTAATCAGTCGCCCAGTTAACGGTGTTAAAGGTGCCACCACCAGTAACGGTGCAGGTGGTGGCGGGGGCTTGACCGATACCGCCAGTGGCTACGAATGTGGAACATTCCTTAGCCAAAGCAACCTGCTCAGCGATGGAGGCACCAGCGCCGGCGGCGGCACGGGCGGCCAGGTAGCGGGGCAGGGCGACGGCAGAGAGGATGCCGACCACAGCCACAACGATCATGAGTTCGACGAGGGTGAAACCCTTGGCGAGCACGTTGCCGGACTTGCGCTGACCAAGGCTGCGCAGCAGCTCAAGTTGCAGGCGAGTTTTAACGAGAGGTGAGTTCATGGGAAGAGCCCCGTGGGGGATCTGATGACGTATCCATGCATACCACGGCCTGAACGAATCAAGCAACAGGATGAATTTGTAGAAAATAAGCCAAAAACTTACTGCACAATTTAAAAGTTAGCTGGTTTTATTTAAGATTTCTGCTTAGCAGTGGACGGAGCAACCGATTGGCATACCCACAAATGGGTATGTTTGGATCCAGCTTTGATCATGGTTGGGGCAATTAACCTTAAAATCAACCAGAACTCGGGGAAGCCTGAATATTCAGATCGCAGGCTGCGTCGCTGAGCCTCGGCCACCAAGGTTCGGGAAACACTACTAAAGCAACTGGCGGGGTCTCAATTCATTCCCCACAAGCGTTCGCTCCCCACCCCGCCCCCTCGCCCTAGGTTTCGCCAAACTTGGTCGTACCCCCATGTCCATGTTGAGGCCCGCCTCCGGTATTCAGGGATTCAGCCTTTCGCAGCGCATGACGCGCTGGGGGGTGGTGATCGTGATGATCTATGTGCTGGCGGCCCTGCTCGTCCCTGTGCTGCTGCACCTCGGCTGGCTTGACGATCCCAATGCCGGCCTCGACAACCCCATCTATGCCCCGCCCAGCCCCAGCCACTGGTGCGGCACTGATCGCCTCGGGAGGGACGTCTGTACCCGCACCCTGGCGGGCAGCGGCGTCGCCCTGCAGGTGGTAGTGGTGGCCCTGCTGGTGGCCCTGTTGATCGGGGTCCCCCTCGGCATGGCCAGTGGCTACTTGGGCGGGGCCGTTGACCGGGTCCTGGTGCTGCTGATGGACACCCTTTACACCTTGCCGGTGTTGTTGTTGTCGGTGGTGCTGGCGTTTCTGCTGGGCAGAGGCCTGCTGAACGCCGCCGCCGCCCTCTGCGTCGTTTATGTGCCCCAGTACTTCCGAGTGGTGCGCAACCAAAGCGCCCAGGTCAAAGCCGAACCCTTTGTGGAAGCGGCCCGCTCCCTCGGCGCCGGACCGGTGTGGGTGCTGCGCCGCTATTTGTTTCGCAACGTCATCACATCGGTGCCGGTGCTGCTGACCCTCAATGCCGCCGATGCCGTACTGGTGCTTGGCGGGCTTGGCTTTCTGGGGCTCGGGTTGCCCGAGACCGTGCCCGAATGGGGTGGTGATTTGCAGCAGGCACTGACTGCCGTCCCCACCGGCGTCTGGTGGACGGCCCTCTATCCCGGTTTAGCGATGTTTGTGTTGGTGTTAGGTCTGTCCTTTCTTGGCGAAGGCCTGGAGCAATGGCTTGCGGGCCCCTCCAGGCGCTCCTGATCACTCAAGTTGGGTGCCCTCCCGGGACGGCGAGGCCAGCAAGGGCCGCCCCGATCCTCTGGGCCAAGGCTCCGTAATCGCCACGCTGCCGCACCTCCCGCTGCAAGGTCGTGGCAATTTCAAGCCGTTCGGCACGGTGGTCCGGGTGGCCGAAGTAATCGATCTTGTGGTGCAGCTCTTCGAGACTGCGGAAGCTGATGGCCTCAGCCACCGCGGTGATCGCCCCCAGCTCCTCTTTCCAATCGGTGAGGGGGAACCCTCCTGCGGCCGCCACATCCAGGACCCGGTTGCTGACGGCCTGATCGAACTGCAAAGCGGTGATGTTGAGGCTGATCAGCGACGAGCGATACACCGCCGCACTGGCGGCCACCGACGCCGTCGCCGGATGGCCGCGCCGCAGACCAACCGCTGGGGCTGGGGTTGGGGCTGGCCAGCTGGCGCACAGCCGCTCAGCCTCGGGACCGTAGAGATCGAGGGGACGCTTCCCCAAACGCTGCAGCACTTCTCCGCGAAACTGCAACGAGTGCCTGTGAACCAGCGACCGGTAGAAGGCCTTCGCCGCCAACTGCTGCAGCGCCGAAGCTTCGGGTCCACAGCAGCGCTGGGCGTAGGCCAGGGCGCCGGGTTCAATCGGATGGTCGAACTGCTGCAAACGGCGCCGCAAATCAGCCTGCAGCCCAGCTGCCAGCTCAGGGGGCTGGTGGTCCCAATCAAAGCCGGGATGCACATGGCCGATGAAGCAAACCTCCCGGCGCAATGGGGCCCCGGCCGGTGGCTCGTAGGGGCCCTCGCCGATGGCAAACAGCGGCGCGGTGGCCAGATTCAGGTGCCCCAGCTCCCGGGCATTGCGCGGCTCAAGACAAAAATGGTGGGAACGGGCGGCGCTGGCGATGTAGCTGCCAAGGGCAGCCTCAATGCGCTGCCGTGAAGGATGGGTGCCTAGGCAGTCTTCGTAGTGCAGAAAAACCAAGGATGCCTTGGCCTGCTCGTAGAGAAAAGTGCCCCGCCCCAGCTCGAAGCCGGCCAGCAGGCTGATCGGACTGACGATGATCAGGGCATCGGCCTCGAGGCAGTCGAGCCGATCCCAAAACAAGGAATGCCGCAGGTTCACCTCAGCAAGACCCCCCAGGGCCAGCCGCGTCAAGTTGCCCTCAAGGGACCCATCTGGAGAACCAGCAAAGGACCCGGCAAAGGACCCAACAAAGGATCCTGCGATGAACTCGGTCGGATCCAGCAGGCTGATGCGATGGCCAGCCGCCACCAAGGCCCGGCAGATTCCGGCGATCAGCCGCTGGTAAATGGGGGTGGGACTCTGCTCAAGAACGAGGTGCATGGCAGCGGCCCGCCGGGGAACCTATGCTGAAAAAAAGTTGCTCTTTTACGGGAATGCCCCTGTGGCTTGACCTGCTGTTCCTCGGTCTGGCTGTTTTGTTGTGGACCAAGGGAGGGCGCCAGCTAGACGATGTGGTGATGATGCTGATGCGCATTCTGGCGGTGGCTTTCGCCCTGGTGGTCCTGCTTGGCGGCCGACTGCTGCTACTGGAGATCGCTTTGTTGCTCTTGGTGCTCTGGCTTCCCAGTGTCCGCGGCCTAGAAAGCGGTTCTCGCTTCTTGTAACTCCTCAAAATTGCGTCGCTCGATCAGTGGGGCAACCTGACATCCCTCGGCAGGGACTCGGCAATCTCTCCTGCGGCGGTTAGGGCTGGATAAGGCCGTCCTTGCTGATCACACCAACGGGCCACCTGGGGATAGGACCAGGCGAAAAGCTGGCGGCCATAGTGATCGGCACTAAGTCCCTCTCCATGCTCCGGCACCACGCCTGCAGTTTGGCGCTGGCGCAAGGCCTCGAATAAAAGAATCGCCGCCGCCACGGAAACATTCAGAGATTGCACCATGCCCCGCATCGGAATAAACAGGGATTGATCAACAAGGGATGCGGCTGTCTCACTGAGTCCCCACTTCTCGGCACCAAGCACAAAGGCTGTGGGCCCGGTAAAATCACAATCTCGATAGTCAATGGCGCAGCGGCCCAGGTGGGTGCCATACAAACGGAAGCCGCGTTGCTTGAGTTCGGCCATGGCCGCTTCGGTATTGGCGTGCAGCTTCAGAGGCACCCATTTCTGACTTCCCTGGGCCGTGCTGTTGAACGTGGGCAGACGGCCGGCGCGGCAGACCGCATGGGCCTCCAACGCCCCCACCGCATCGCAACTACGCAGGATCGCCGAAAGATTGTGCGGTTTCTCCACCTGCTCCAAAAAGACGGTGAGGTCGGCCATGCGGTGATCAAGGACCGACTGGATACGTTCGAAACGGCGTGAAAGCAGGGGCATGGTTAAAAGCCGCCAGACGGCTCCTCCAGGATGGCGCTGCGTCCCATGATGGAGCCGATGAAGGAAACCAGCTTCGACCAAAGGGTCTACGAACAAGTCGCCCGCATCCCCTTCGGCCAACTGGCCACCTATGGCCAGATCGCGGAACTCATGGGCGAATGGGGATGCGCCAGGCAAGTGGGTTGGGCCCTCCGGCGGCTACCCCTGCCTTCGCCCCTGCCCTGGCACCGGGTGGTCAATGCCCAGGGTCGCCTCGCCATGACCCTGTCGCGCCAAGGCAGCGACTGGATGCAGAGAGATCTGCTGCTGGCTGAGGGCATTGCGGTGGACCTCCAGGGCCGACTCCCCCTCCATAGTCATCGCTGGCGCAGCGAGAGGCAATGCGAGCAGCAGCCGTGAAAGCCCCCCAAGATCCCATCACGACGGAAACCGAAGGTCTCGCCCCCCGACGCCTGGCCTGGAAGGTGCTGGAGGCGGTGGCTGCGGGGGCTTTTGCGGACAACGCCCTGGAACGGGAACTGGCTAAAACCAACCTGGCGCCCCTCGATCGGGGACTGGCCACCGAACTGGCCTACGGGGCCATCCGCCAGCGGTTACTGCTTGATGCCTGGATAGATGCCCACGGCCGGCTCAAGGCCAACCGCCAACCACCCCGTCTGCGCTGGTTGTTGCACGTCGGGCTCTACCAACTGCTGTTCAGCAGCCGGGTGCCCGCCTCCGCCGCCGTCAACACCAGCGTTCAGCTAGCCAAAGAAGCTGGCTTTGCCCGGCTGGCTCCAGTTGTCAATGGTCTGCTGCGGGCCGTGGCCCGGGCCCACAACCCCCATAAGGCCGAGGCCGAACCAGCACGGTCCCTCAACCCTTGGCAGGGACTGGTCTTACCCGATGCGGCGGCCGACAGCCTGGCCCTGCGCCACTCCCTACCCCCCTGGCTGGCGACCCAACTGCTGCAATGGTGCCCCCCGGAAGAGGCCGAAGCCTTTGGACGCTCCAGCAACACACCCCCGGCCCTAGACCTGCGGATCAACCGACGGCGAAGCAGTCGGGCGCAGGTCATGGCGGCCTTTGGGGCGACAGGGCTGACGGCCAGGGCCTTGGACGACCAAGAATGGGGCCTGTGCATAGCAGCGGCCAGCGGCGATCTCCGGATACTGCCCGGTTTCAAGGAAGGTCACTGGTGCGTACAGGACCGCACTGCCCAGGCCATCGCCCCCCTGCTAGCACCACAGCCGGGGCAGCGGGTGCTGGATGCCTGCGCCGCCCCTGGAGGCAAGTCCACCCAGCTGGCGGAGTTGATGGATGATCAGGGCGAAATCTGGGCGGTGGATCGCTCCGAAGCTCGGCTCAAAAAGGTGGTTGCCAACGCCGAGCGTCTCGGCATGGTCAGCCTGCAAGTGCTTGCGGCCGACGCGGCCGACCTGCTCGACATACGGCCCCAATGGCGCGGTTACTTTGATCGAATTCTGCTGGATGCGCCTTGCTCAGGGCTGGGAACCCTGGCCCGCCATGCCGATGCCCGCTGGCGAATCCAGCCCGACACCATTGCCGACCTGGCCAATCAGCAACAGCGGCTGCTCGAACGCCTGGCGCCCCTGCTGCAGCCCGCTGGACGCCTGGTCTATGCCACCTGCACCGTGCATCCCCAGGAGAATGGCGAAGTGATAGCAGCTTTTCTCGCCGGCCATCCCAGCTGGCAGCTGCTTCACCAACAACAATGGTGGCCGGCACCCCAGGCTGGTGATGGCTTCTACGCCGCCGTCCTGGAGCCCCGGCATCCAGACGACCTGGGGCAAGGATTGGGGCCTACCTAGGGCAGGGGGGGCGGCGGGCTCACCGGCGGCGGCGGCGGCGGCGGGGCCTGGGCCGCAGTCGGCGCAGGGGCAGCGACGGGGGCCGGCGCTGGAACGGGGGTAGGGGCGGCTGCGGCGGGTGCAGGTGGTTCGGCACGACGTTCCTCCCGGGCGGGAGGTTGCCAGCGGCGTGGTTCTGGAGACGGAGGCTGCCAGGGGCGTTCTTCCCGGGCGGGAGGCTGCCAGCGGGGTGTTTCTTGGACCTGCGGGTCGCTTGGGCGGGCGGCACCGGGCTCAGGGGGGACCGGATCAATGGGCTCCGGTGTCCAGCGACGGCGGGGAGCCTCTTCGGTCCGATTGGGCTCGGCTGTGGGGGGCGCCCAACTTGAAGGAGGCTCCCAGCGATCGGGGGCTATCGGGGTGGGCTGGCTGGTGTTGCCCTTGTCTTTGCCCTTATTGGGCAGCTTGGGGGGGACATAGGGGATGAACTCTCCAGTGAGCTCTGGCTTTGGCGGAAATTCGCGAACGGGGATGTCTTTGACGATCCTCGACATGAAGGCGTTCCAGGCATAGGCGGCCTGCACGCTGCTGCTGCTGGTCTTCCAGTTTTCGTCGTAACCAAACCAAACAGACGTGGTGAGCTGGGGAATCGAACCGATGAACCACAGGTCACGGCCCCCCTCGGCGGTGCCGGTCTTGCCCGCCACCGGCCGATCGGCGAGACCCGCAGGGCGGCCAGTACCAGCGCGAACCACGTTTTGCAACAAATAAGTCATGGCGTCGGCCACATCGCTGCTGACAGCGCGACGGGGGGGCTTGGCCTTCTGGCGTCGACTCCAGATCAAGGCGCCATCGGGGCCATAAATCAGATCGAAGGGCGTGGGTGCCACATACAAGCCACGGTTATTAATCGCCGCATAGGCGGCTGTCATTTCAAGCACGTATTTCTCATTGGACCCCAGCACCATGGAGGGGTATTCCCCTATCTCGCCGGTGATCCCAAGCTGGCGGGCCACGCCGATTACCCGGGGATAACCCACCTTTTCGGCCGTAGCCACGGCGGCGGGATTGATTGAATTGGTAAAGGCCGTCAGCAGCGTGACGCGGCCGCCGCTACCGGGGATGCAGAAGCGCCTGGGGGGCCAGCCATCCTGGTAACAGCGCTCGCGATTGGCAACGGTGTCTTCTGGCCGCATGCCGTATTGCAGGGCGGCTGTATAGGCAAAAAGTTTGAAGGTGGAACCGGGCGAACGCAGGGCTTGAATGGCCCGGTTGAACTGACTGCGCTCCCAATCCGTGCCGCCCACCATGGCTCGCACCAAGCCGGTTCCAGGCTCCATTGCCACCAGGGCCCCTTCCATGCCGCCTGAGGCGTAAGTATTGACAGCCTCCTGGGCGCGGGCCTGCCATTCAGGCTTGAGGCCGGTGTGAATCGTGAGGCCACCCACCTCAAGTTGCTCCTTGGTTAGGACCTTGGGCAGCTCCAGCTCCAACCAGCTAATGAACCAGGGGGCGGGATTGACGAAATACTTGGGTTCTGCGGGCTTAAGACCGATAGGCGCGGCTTGAGCCGTTTCATACTGGCGGTCGTCGATATAGCCCATCTCGCGCATCCGCCTCAGCACTGTGGCGCGGCGCTCCAGCGCCAGCTTGGGGTTGACGAGGGGTGAATAAACAGATGGCGCCGGTGGCAAGCCGGCAATCAGGGCAGCCTCAGGCAGGGTGAGTTGATCTGGTTTTTTAGAGAAATAAACCCATGAGGCATCGGAAACGCCATAGGCACTCGAACCCAAATAGACATAATTGAGATATTGCTCAAGGATCTGCTTCTTGGGGAGCTGACGTTCAATCTTGCCTGCTAGGGCCGCCTCCTTCAGCTTGCGCAGGAGGGTGCGATCTTGGCTGAGAAAGACCGTGCGGGCAAGCTGTTGGGTGATGGTGCTGGCGCCCTCCTCCACCGAGCCCTGGCTGAGGTTGCGCAGCATCGCCCGCAGGATGCCAACGTTGTCGACGCCATCGTGCTGATAGAAGCGGCGATCCTCAGCGGCCACGAAAGCCTTTTGCAGCAGCAGGGGCATCTGGCCGCTGGGCAGCTTCTCCCGGGTAGCCGGACCCTGCTTGAAGACCACTTCGCCATCGGCCGACAGGATGGTGAGGGTGCCCGGTCGCGAAAAAGCGCCAATGCCGCGGGCATCGGGGAGCAGGGAATCGACGCCGGCGATCAACAGGTTTTGGCCTAAGGCCGCCGCCACTCCCAAACCGCCGGCCAGCAGGGCCGGCCACCAAAGAGTGGCACGGCGACCACTTGACTTAGCAACGGGAGCCAGGCGGCCAGATTTTTCACGGCGGCGCAGGGCGGGGCCCCAGCGGGGATCCGGAAGTCGTTGATCGGGGTCCAGGCGGGTCAAAGGGCCAGATTCCCCACAATCAAACTGCTATGGCCAATCGCCAGGGCCGTTACCAGCATGCCAAGCACCAAAAAAGGCTGGGCACTGGCCTGGTATTTGACATCAAAGGCCACCGGATCGCGCAATAGCCAGATATCTTGAAAGGTGATCTGGGGAATAATCAGCAGCACCAGAATCACAGCGGCCAGATTCTGACCGATAGCGATCAATACGGCAACCATGGCCAACTGGAACAGGTCGATCATCGCGGCGCTGATCCAACTGGCCCGCTGGATGCCAAAGGCCACAGGCAGGGACTGCAGCCCAAGGGCTTTGTCCCCTTCCACACTCTTGAAGTCGTTGACGACGGCAATGCCCAGACCCGCCAGGCTGTAGGCGAGGGTCAACAGCGCCGTTGTCCAGGTGAGTCGGCCAAATAGGGCCTGGCCCGCCCACCAGGGCAGGGCGATGTAGCTGGCGCCCAGGGCGTAGTTACCCAACCAGCCGTTTTGTTTGAGTTTGAGGGGTGGTGCGGAATAGATGTAACTGACGAACGAACCAGCCAAGGCCAACAACAGCAGCACCGGCGTGGTGTGGCCGGCCCAGCGATCAAGGGCGTAGGCCACACCCAGACCCGCCAGCAGCAGCACGATGATCTGGAGCTTGACCTGCCCCAAGGGGATCGCCCCGGAAGGGATCGGTCGATAGGGCTCGTTGATGGCGTCGATGTCGCGGTCGTAGAAGTCGTTGAGGGTTTGGGTGTACCCGGCCAAAAGGGGACCGCTCATCAACATGCAGGCCAAAGAGGCCAGCACCTCCTGGGGGCGCCACTGAAAATGGCCTGAGGCGGCAGCGCCGCACAGAACACCCCAGATCAGGGGAATCCAGGTGACCGGCTTCATTAACTGCAGCCGGATTTTCCAGATGTTGGAGGTGGTGCTAGCCCCCTTCATGCCAAGGATCTGGCGGGTGGCGCTGCCCTTCTTTGCCGCAGGGGCTTGGCTTGGGGTCGGTTCGGTCACGGGTGCTCGCCGCAGGGAGGGGCCGTTCAGGCGGGGGCGATTTCGTCGTCGAAGAACCAGGTGGTGCCGCCTCCGTTGAGGTCCACGACAACGCCGATGCCCTTGCCGTCGGTGACCCGATAACCCTTCACGGTGCCGGTGGGATCGGCCTTGAGGGTGGAGACGAGGTCTGAGGGAATGCGGTCGCGGACCCTGAGCACCCGCACTTTGGAGCCGATGGTGATGGCGGCCTGGGCCATGGCTGGGGCAGGGGCAAAGGGTAGAAAACCTTAACAGCGCCAGGGCCGCTGGCCCATCTGACACGCTGGACCCAGAAGCTCTGGGGGGTTGGCGCCGATGGTGGCCAAACGCATCATTCCCTGTCTGGACGTGGCGGAGGGTCGGGTCGTCAAGGGCGTCAATTTTGTCGGCTTGCGCGATGCCGGCGATCCGGTGGAACTGGCCTGTCGCTATTCGGCGGCCGGGGCCGATGAGCTGGTGTTTCTCGACATCGCCGCCAGCCACCAAGGCAGGGACACTTTGGTGGACCTGGTCCGGCGCACCGCCGATGCCGTCACGATTCCCTTCACCGTCGGTGGTGGCATCAGCAGCGTCGATGGCATCACAGAGCTGCTGCGGGCCGGGGCCGACAAGGTGAGTCTCAACTCCGCGGCCGTGCGGGATCCCCAGCTCGTGGGCCAGGGGGCTGGACGGTTCGGCTGTCAGTGCATCGTCGTGGCCATCGACGCCCGGCGCCGCACCGCCGCCGAACGGGCCGCCGGAGCCGCGCCGGGGTGGGATGTATTTGTCAAGGGCGGACGCGAGAACACCGGTCTAGATGCCGTGGCCTGGGCCCGCCAGGTGGTGGCCCTGGGGGCCGGCGAAATCCTGCTGACCTCCATGGACGGGGACGGCACCCAGGCCGGCTATGACCTTGATCTGACCAGTGCGGTGGTGGAAGCGGTGCCGGTGCCGGTGATCGCCTCCGGCGGAGCCGGCTGCATCGACCACATCGCCCTGGCCCTGGACAGCGGCGGAGCCGCCGCCGCCCTGCTGGCCTCGCTCCTGCATGACGGGATCCTGACGGTGGCCGAGATCAAAGAAGATCTGCTGGCTCGGGGCCTGGCGATTCGCCCCCTCGAATCCAATCCAGCGCCCTTCGCGGCAGTCTTGGGTTCGTCGTTACATTGATATATAAATGCGACCTTGGGGTCGTTACCAGTGATCCCCCTGACGCCCCTAGCAGCCCCATTACTGACCATCCTGGCTGTGGTGATGGTGGTCGCAGTGGTGGCCTTGGTGGCCTGGGCCCTGCAATTGATGCAGTCCGCCACCGATCGACAGGAATTTTCGCTGATGTTGGCCGGTTGCATGGTGTGCTCGGCGGCTGTGGGCCTGGCCACCGTGATGGTGCTGACCCTCACCAGTCCCGAGCGGCTGCCCAGCACCGTCCTCCCCCACCTCCCCGATGAACAGGAGGCCTGGGTGAGCCTGGATGCCATCGTGCTTCCCCTGGTATCGCAAGGCCAAAATGATCCCCGGTGATCAAGAGGCGGTTCGCGAGTTGTTTGAGGCAGTTGCGCCCCGTTACGACCGGCTCAATGACCTGCTCAGCCTGGGCGCTCACCGTCTCTGGAAACGGCAGGCCGTGGCCTGGCTGAATCCTCGCCCAGGGCAACGGCTGCTGGACCTCTGCTGTGGCACCGGCGATGGGGCCCTGCTCCTCGCCCAAAAGGTGCGCCCCGGCGGCCAGGTGCTGGGCCTGGACTCGGCGGCGGCCCCCCTGCGACTGGCCCGCCAGAGGGCGTCGCAAGAACCCTGGCTGCCGCTGCGATTCGAACAAAGGGATGCCCTAGATACGGGCCTGGCCGCTGGTTGGGCCGACGGGGCCCTGATGGCCTACGGCCTGCGCAACCTGGTGGATCCGGCCCTGGGGTTGGCGGAATTGCGACGGGTGTTACGCGCTGGCGGACGGGCCGCCGTGCTCGATTTCAACCGCCCCAACCCCAAAGACGGTACATCCCAGGTGTGGGCGGCCCAGTTTCAACACTTTTATCTCAGTCGTGTTGTCGTGCCAATGGCCAGCCTGGTGGACCTCAAAGACCACTACGCCTATCTGGAAACCAGCCTGGCCCGCTTTCCCACCGCCCAGCAGCAGATGGAGCTGGCTCGACAGGCAGGTTTCGCCGCAGTGGGATACAGGTCCCTGGCGGCAGGGCTGATGGGGTTCCTGACCCTGGTGGCTTGAGTGCCGGTATTCGCGATTACAGGCCCCTGGCGACGGCCACTGCGGGGTGCTTTTGTATGGAGGCCAGCCAAACTTGACCATGGGCGTTCCCCTGTTTGATTTTGCCGCAAATGTCGGCAAAAAAATCTTCAATCGTGGTGAAGATTCGATCACAATTGCCCAAAAACTCCAGAAACACATCGATGCCAATAATCCTGGCATCAGCGATCTCAATGTGGTTTTTGACGGCGACACCGCCACCATCAGCGGCACGGCCAAAGATGCCGCGGCCTATGAAAAGGCCGTGTTGATGGCGGGCAATGTGGAAGGCGTCGCCAAGGTCGAGGCCGCTGGCCTTGGGGCCCCGGGAGATTCCACCTTCGTGCTGGTGAAAGCAGGTGACACCCTCTGGGGAATTGCCGAACGGGAATTAGGAGATGGATCCCGTTACAACGAAATCTTTGCCGCCAACCGGGAAGTTATTGAGAACCCTGACCTAATTTATCCCGGTCAGAAGATAAGGATACCCAAGGGTTGATTGAAACTGCATAATGGGCTTCCCCAGGCTTGGACCCGGGGATTCTTCACCCGCCAGCAATCTCAACCATGGCTGACCAAGCTAGCCCCTCTTGTGCAGATCTAAGGGCCCGTGGTGAGCGCCTTTCTTGGTCGCGCCCAGCACTTTTTGGCTGCATCGCCGCCTACACCCTTGGTGCCCCCCTCGCCATGGCTGGCCTCGGGGCCGAGCCCCCCGCCGACCGGGGGACCGCCCTGGCACCGATCACCCTGGTCGAACAGCCCACTGCCGAACAGCCCACTGCTGAGCAACCCAGCCCTGAGCAGCAAGAAGCCACGCAAGCCCTAGATCAAGCAGAAGCATCGTTAGCCCAACAGCTGGCCAATCCGGTGGCTGCCTTAGTCAGCATTCCTTTCCAATGGAATTGGGACGATCGCATCGGCGCCAGGGAAGACATCAATCGCCTGACGCTGAACATCCAGCCGGTGGTGCCGATCAACCTCAGCAAAGATTGGAATCTGATCTCCCGCACGATCCTGCCGGTGATCCATCAAAGCGATGCCAACAGCACCATCAATCAGGGCCGTTTTGACAACGGTGTTGACTTTGGCGACACAGTGCAGAGTCTGTTTCTTTCCCCCAGCCGCCCCGGCCCATGGGGCCTGATCTGGGGTGTCGGTCCGGTGGCCCTGCTGCCCACCGGCACCAACACCTTCACCACCGCCAATCAATGGGCGCTCGGCCCCACAGGAGTGGTGCTCAAACAGAGCGGGCGCTGGACCGTCGGTGTGCTGGCAAACCACCTGTGGTCGGTGCAGAACCGGGGCCGCCTCGAAGATGTCAACAACAGTTTTGTGCAGCCGTTCATCAGCTACACCACCCCCACTGCCTGGACCGCCACCCTGCAGACCGAAACCAGCTACGACTGGCAGAACGAGCAATTGGCAGTGCCCATCAATTTTGTGGTGACCAAGATCCTCAAGCTGGGGGATCAACTGGTCAGCGTCGGCGCTGGCTTGCGCTACTGGGCCGAGGGACCGGAGCAGGGGCCCCAAGGCTGGGCTGGACGGGTCGTTTTCACGCTTTTATTGCCCAAAAAATCCTGACGTTGATCTGGCGCTGCACGCAGGATTTGGGGCCCAAGCAGGCCTGGGGCGCACAATTTCGCTACCGGACTTTGGGCTCAGACAAAATTATTGCGCTTGCGCTTCCTGCCGCTCCCTCCCGTGAACCTGTCGTACCCCTGGCCGCGCCTCAAGCCCTTCAGCTTGGCCCTTGCCGTCATCGGCGCCCTCGGTAGCGGCGGATGGGCCGGGGTCGACAGGGCCCAGGCCGCTGAATCAACCCCAGTTGCCCCAACTCGAGGCGGCCTCAGCACGGTGAACACGCGCCTTGGCCCCTTGGTGCTGGAGAACGGCTATCCAACAAAAGCCACCGCAGCCAAGCTCTACGACGAGCTCGATTTCCAGCGGGCCACCCAGGCCTATCTCTGGGCCCTGCCGGCCATCGGCTTCAAAGCTCTTTACGACGCCCAGCGCCGCAGCTTGGGAACCGCCAACGGCGAGGTGTTGCTCTATCAGAACCTCCAGGACAAGGCGGGCATGTTGACCCCCAACATCACCACCCTCTACGCCTTCAGTTTCTGGGACCTGGCCAGCCAGGGGCCCCTTGTGGTGGAAGTTCCCGCTGGCTTGACCGCCGGCGGCGTGATGGACATCTGGCAGCAACCGATCACCGACATGGGCCAGACGGGTCCGGACAAGGGCTTGGGGGGCAAGTATCTGATCCTGCCCCCCGGCAGCCCCGCCGTGGAGGCCCCCGGCTACCAGATCGTGCGCTCCCCCAGCAACCAGGTCTGGTTCGGCACCAGGGGCCTGTCGCCGGACAAAGCAGCGGCCGAGGCCACCGTGCGCCAGCACCGCGTTTATGGCTGGAACCAGCGGGCCAATCCCCCCGCCACGGCTTACAAGTCCGTGGGCGGACGCCCCTGGCAATCGGCCCAGCCCGCCAACCTGGACTACTGGCGCATGTTGAGCGAGCTTTACGCCAACGAGGCCGTTGCCCCGAGGGACCGCATGATGTTCGCCATGCTGGCGCCCCTGGGCCTGGTGCCCGGAGAGCCTTTCAAACCCGATGCCCGCCAGAGCCGCATCCTGGCGGACGCCGCCCAGGTGGGCGAACTGATGGCCCGCACGGTGGCCTTCGACAAACGCACCCCCGGAGTCACGGTTTACCCCGGCAAACACTGGGACTATGCCCAGCGCTTTGAGCTGGATCAGGAAAGCCCCGACCGCAAACGCGTCCAATTGGATGAGCGCAGCTCCTGGTTCTACGAGGCCATTGGCATGTCGGTGGGGATGCAGGGCCGCATCGTTGGCTTCGGGCAGGCCTATCTGGAAGCCTCGAAAGACAGCCAGGGCCAATGGCTTGATGGGGGCCGCACCTATCGCATGCGGGTGCCTGCCGATCCGCCGGTGAAGCAGTTCTGGTCCATCACCCTCTACGACAACGTCAGCCGCGGTCCCCTGATCACCGCCCAGGGGGCCGCCGACCTGAGCTCCCGGCAGACGGGACTGGTGCGCAACGCCGACGGATCGGTGGATGTGGTTTTCGGCCCGGTGCGGCCGGCCGGAGCCGTCAACTGGATCCAAACCAATCCGGGCCAGGGCTGGTTCAGCTACTTCCGCTTTTATGGCCCCACCGAGCCCTACTTCAGCAAAACCTGGCAGCTAAATGACATCGAGCCTCTGGGCCGCTGAAGCCCGGGGTTTGCTGAAGCCCTTGGGCTTGCGGACCACACCCCCTAGCGATGGCTTTGTCCGTTCAAACCCACCGCCCCTGGGGGCGATACGGTTTTGCTTCGTTGTTGTTGCCCCCTTGGCGTCGGCCAGCCGTTGCGGATCAGGCTCCCGCCCAAGGCAAGCGGCCAAGGTGAACTTGGAGGATAATTTGGCCCGTGGGTTGATCAGCCATTAGGGCGTTATGAGAAGGGACCCGTAGTCTTTGGGGCTAACATAATGGAATTGGTGATTAAAGGATGAGGACGCAAGTCCTTCCCAGTCAATATCATGCATTGAATTGTAAGGAATCTCCACGCCAATACTGTATTTTAGTTTGAACCTGGCCCAGTTTTCGTGAACTCTTGCCCAGCGCAAGGAAACCTTTCTGGCCTGATCCTCCTCGCTGAGGTAGGAGATGTTTGACCCTGCTTGGTGAACGGCATAGGCCCCCGGAACCAGTAAAGTCTCCATGCCCGCAATTTTGGCCCTTAGGCCGTAATCGTGGTCGGCAAAGTATCCATAGAACATGGGATCAAAGCTCCCAATTTTATTGATTAGTTCGCGGTTGACAATGAAGGCATCACCCGTAAGAAAAGGATCAGGGACATGGATATCCGCAAATAGTGAGTAAAGATTCTCACTTTCGGTGAAAATATCTTCTAAATTTGTTATGGGTTTGATTGGTTGAATGTTGTGGCTAGATAGCCCGTTGTCCACGAAGTTTGAGCTACCGCGAATGATCCCCCAGTTGGATGCGTTAGCAATGACCTGGAGCGCTGCCCGGAGGTAATAAGGGGTTACAAAAATATCATTTGAGATAAACATGATTTTATCGCCTTTGGCGTGGCTAAGCAAAAGATTGACTGATCCACTATATTCTAAATTTTGGTCCCTGGACTCGTAAATTAGCGTATTTTCATGGATGCTGCTTGCCCACCTGAAAGTGTTTAAGGTGAGGCCTGCATCGGGTGAGTTATCATTGATGAGGATTAATTCATAATCTCCTCTGGTACTTCTGAATAAGGCCTCAAGGCAGCGGCGGGTCACCTCCGCATTTCCATAGGCAGCAATTCCAATTGAAATGCTTTGATCCAAAATGATCGGTTGGTGATGGTCATGAACCTCTGACCAGTCGCTCATTGGTCCGTTGGCTTGAAGGTCCATGGCCTTTGACTTTTCGTCATGCTAAGCGAAGGGTTTTGGCTCTGATTTGCACCCACAGCAGCCAAAGATAAAGCGACGATTCTCCGCCGCGGCGTGTCCTACTTCCTTGGATCTGGGCTTGGCAAACCGGAGCTCTCGGCCCCAAGCATCCCCAACGGGCGCACAAGAGCCCCTGGATCAAGGCCCTCCCGCAGGGCCAACACCAGGCCAGCCGCCTCGCCATACGTGCTGGCCGGCAGCACGGGCAGGCCCAGGGCGGCGCCATCCACCTGCAACACACAAGGATTACCGCTGACGGCGATCAGGGGCACTCCCCGCTCGACACTGGCCAGCACGGCCTCGCCGCCCAGGGCCCCGGACGGGGCCACCACCGCCCCCAGATCCTCCGCCCCCAGGGCGGCGCGGCGGTCTTGGGGGTCCACCAGATCGGGGGCGCGGCTGAGGCCCACCAGCACGCAGGGCAAAAAGGTGTGGCCCAGTTCTTCCGCCGCCGCCCGCGGATCCAGCAGGGGATCGAAGGGCAGGGGCGCCAGGGCGGGGGCATGGGCGCAGGGGATGCCAAGGTGTTGCACCAGCAGGTGGCTGATCACCGCCTCGGCTCCGGCCAGGGCATCGACGCCGGCGCCGTGGCGGTAGGCGGCCAGGGCGTCGCTGCCCGCATCGTCGGGGAAGCGGGCCACCACGGCGATGGCAGTGGCCCCGGCGGCCACTAGTTTTTCGCCGGCCCGCAACAGCACGTCGGGCCGCTCCAGCGTGCCCCAACTGCTGCCGCTGGGCCCCAGGCTCAGGCCCACCCCCAATGGCACGTCGGTGCTGAGCACCGGACCGATCGCCAGGCCCAGGGTGGCGCGGCAGGCCTCGGCCGCCTGCAGTTGGCGGGCGCGCAGCTCCGGCTCCATGCCCCCATCGAGCAGCAACCCCACCCGCCGGCCCGCCACCGGCGCCAGGGCCAGCTCGCCGCAGGCGAAGCGATCGAGGGCCCAGCCCTCCACGTAATGGATGCGGCGATCGCTCCAATAGAGGGCGGCGCCATTGAGCACATTGGGGTGGGTGACCAGGCAGCCGCTGGCCGCCGCCAGCAAGCGGGCCGCCGGCAGGCCGTCACCCGCGTAGCCCCCCACGGCGCAACCGACGCCGGTGGGAATCACCAGCAGGGTGGGCAGGGGGGGCGTCAGCATCGCCAGAAGGTTGGGAGCGTGGCTGCCGAAGCAGAGTTTGGGCCTGCCGTCTTGACTGAGTCCCGGCAAGCCACTGGGTAGCGCCCCTTC
>JBIIRU010000078.1:0-9548 GCA_044341355.1 Cyanobium sp.
ACCCCATCCGGTTTTCTCCCCAAACCACCCATCCTGTCCATCCTTTGCCTGTCCGCCTTCTGACCAAGTCCAGAAGCGCAATCCCTTCCCCCTATGTCACTGAAACAGCGCTACCGGGAGACGATCCAGCCCAAGTTGCTCAAGGATCTGGATCTTTCCAATGTTCACGAGGTCCCCAAGGTGCTTAAGGTCACCGTTAATCGGGGTCTTGGTGAGGCGGCCCAGAATGCCAAGTCTTTGGAAGCCTCCATTACTGAACTGGCCACAATTACTGGTCAGAAGGTTGTGGTAACTCGAGCCAAAAAGGCCATCGCCGGTTTCAAGATTCGCCAGGGCATGCCAATTGGCGTCACCGTTACCCTACGGGGAGAAAGGATGTATGCCTTCCTGGAGCGTCTGATTCACCTTGCTTTACCCCGTATTCGTGACTTTCGGGGTGTAAGTCCTAAGAGTTTTGATGGCCGAGGAAATTACACCTTAGGCATCCGCGAACAGATTATCTTTCCAGAGATTTCCTTTGACCAGATCGACGCCATCCGGGGCATGGACGTAACGATCGTGACCAGCGCCCGTAACGACGATGAGGGCCGGGCCCTCCTCCGCGAAATGGGGATGCCGTTCCGCAGCAACTGAGCCCTCTTCCGGACACGACCATGGCAAACCACGACCCGATTTCTGACATGCTCACCCGCATCCGCAATGCGAGTGAGAAACGCCACGAGAACACCCGCGTTCCTTCTTCCAGACTCTGCCGCAGCATCGCCCAGGTGCTTCAGCAGGAAGGCTTTATTGCCAACATTTCCGAAGAAGGTGAGGGTGTCCGCAAAGAACTAGTGCTTGAACTCAAGTACAGCGGTAAACATCGCCAGCCCACCATCCGCCGCATGCAGCGGGTGAGCAAGCCTGGTCTGCGCATTTACAAAAGTACACGCCAGCTTCCCAAGGTTCTTGGTGGCCTTGGGGTTGCAATCATCTCCACATCGAGGGGGGTGATGAGTGACCGTGATGCCCGTAAGCAGGGTGTCGGCGGCGAAGTGCTTTGCTACGTCTTTTGATTTAGGGAGAACAGTTCCATGTCTCGTATCGGCAAAGCCCCCATCCCAATTCCCGACAAGGTTTCCGTTGGTATTGACGGTCTAGCCGTCACTGTCAAGGGCCCCAAGGGCGAACTCCGACGCACCCTTCCAGATGGTGTGATCGTGGTTCAAGAAGGTTCCACTGTTAAGGTCAACCCTCTGAATACCAGTCGTCGCTCCCGCGAACGGCACGGCCTCAGTCGTACCCTTGTCGCCAACATGGTCGAAGGTGTCAGCCAGGGTTACATTCGCAAACTTGAAATTGTTGGCGTGGGTTATCGCGCTCAGGTTCAGGGTCGAAAGTTGGTGGTGAGTGCTGGCTACAGCCATCCCGTGGAGATGGTGCCCCCTGAGGGCATCACTTTTGCGGTCGAGAACAACACCACTGTCCTCGTCTCCGGGGCGGATAAGGAACTCGTCGGCAACGAGGCGGCCAAGGTTCGCGCCATTCGTCCGCCGGAGCCCTATAAGGGCAAGGGCATCAAATACGAAGGTGAGCGAATCCTTCGCAAGGCGGGTAAGACCGGCAAGAAATGAGCTCGGCTCCAGCATTCATACCCTGAATCCCCATGTCCACCCTCTCCCGAAAACTGCAGACTCAGAAGCGCCATCGCCGTCTGCGTCGCCATCTCTCCGGCACCTCCGAGCGCCCCCGGCTTGCCGTTTTCCGCTCCAACAACCACATCTACGCCCAGGTCATCGACGACGATGCCCAGAGCACCCTTTGTTCGGCATCGAGCCTCGACAAGGATCTGCGTACGACCCTCGCCGTCGGTGCTACTTGTGAAGCCTCTGTGGCTGTGGGCCAGCTTGTTGCCAAGCGGGCCCTCGCCAAGGGTATTCAGCAGGTCGTCTTCGATCGCGGCGGCAACATCTACCACGGCAGGGTCAAGGCCCTCGCCGATGCCGCCCGGGAAGCGGGCCTTCAGTTCTGATTCCTCCGCTCACCATGACCGAAACCAACGAACAAATTCAGTCCGGCGACATCCCTACCGCCGCAGATGTGCCTAGCGCCGAAGGCCAGGAACGCCGGGGCCAGGGACGCGGTGAGGGCAAAGGCGGCGGCGGCGATCGTCGTGGCCAACGCCGAGGCGGTGACCGCCGCGGCGGCCAAGAGCGCGATTCCGAATGGCAAGAGAGAGTCGTTCAGATCAGACGCGTCTCCAAAACCGTTAAGGGCGGCAAAAAGATGAGCTTCCGGGCCATCGTTGTCGTTGGTAATGAACGTGGTCAGGTGGGTGTTGGGGTCGGTAAAGCCGGCGACGTGATCGGTGCTGTCCGCAAGGGTGTCGCCGATGGCAAGAAGCACTTGGTTAAGGTGCCCTTGACACGTACCAGCTCCGTGCCTACCGAAAGCCGCGGTCGTGATGGCGCAGCGAGTGTCCTGATTCGTCCGGCTGCGCCGGGTACGGGTGTGATTGCCGGCGGTTCGATCCGCACGGTTCTTGAACTGGCGGGCATCAAGAACGTTCTGGCCAAGCGACTTGGATCTAAGACGCCCCTAAACAATGCCCGAGCAGCCATGGAAGCCCTCGGGGCCCTGCGTACCCATAAAGAGACGGCCAAAGAACGTGGCATCTCTCTAGAACAGATCTACTCCTGAGCCCCTTGCCGGAGCCCCCGATGACATCCTCCTTTTCCCTTAATACTCTCAAGCCCCAACCAGGTTCCCGCCGCCGCAAACTGCGCAAAGGTAGGGGCATCGCTGCTGGCCAGGGTGCCAGTTGTGGTTTTGGCATGAGAGGCCAGAAGTCCCGTTCTGGCCGTCCTGTTCGTCCAGGTTTTGAGGGTGGCCAAATGCCCCTCTATCGTCGAATCCCCAAGCTCAAGCATTTCGAGCTTGTGAATCCAATTTATTATACCGTCATCAACGTCGGTAACCTGGCTGGTCTGCCTGCAGGATCCACAGTAACTATGGATTCTCTTGTTAATGATGGTCTAGTAACTAGTCCTAAGTATCCGCTTAAGGTTCTTGGCAGTGGAGATCTAGCGGTCAAGCTCAACGTTCAAGCCTCAGCCTTCACTGCTGGTGCTCGGGCCAAGATTGAGGCTGCTGGCGGCTCTTGTGAAGTAACTGTAGGACACAGTAGCTAGAAAAGCCTGTCGCTTATCTCTCAGATCTGCTCTTCCATCCCCTCACCACCATGGTTCTCAGTCGGGGTCGCAATCCAGGCGCAACTGAAATTTTCACCCAATTGATTCAGGCCAAAGGTCTGCGGGACAGAGTTCTGCTGACCCTTGGTCTTTTGCTTCTGGTTCGATTGGGTGTCTACATTCCCGTGCCTGGGATTGATCGGGTCGCTTTTCAGCAATTTTTGGCACGTGGTGGCCAACTTATTGGTTTTCTTGACATCTTCACAGGCGGTGGCATTTCTACAATTGGGATCTTTGGTTTAGGCATTCTTCCTTTTATTAATGCTTCAATCATTATCCAATTGCTGACGGCCGCTATTCCAAGTCTTGAGGATCTTCAGAAGAATGAGGGTGAAGCTGGTCGTCGTCGCATAGCCCAGATCACCAGGTTTGTTGCCCTTGGCTGGGGCTTGATCCAGAGTCTCGTATTTGCACTTATTCTTCGCCAATACGCCCTTCCGGGTTTGCCCGATTGGTTGTTCGTTATGCAAACGACCCTGGCACTTGTTACGGGTTCCATGGTTGTGATGTGGATTAGTGAAGTGATAACTGAGCGGGGCATTGGTCAGGGTGCTTCTTTGGTTATTTTTCTCAATATTGTTGCCACTCTGCCAAGGGCACTTGGTTCTACGGTTCAATTAGCCCAAAGTGGCGATAGAAGCACAGTGACTGGCATTCTTATTTTGCTGCTTATTTTCTTACTTACCATAGTAGGAATTATTCTTGTTCAAGAAGGAAATCGTAGGCTCCCAATAGTTAGTGCGAAACGACAAGTTGGTGGAGCTGGTGTTTTGACTGCCAGGCAGAGTTATTTACCCTTAAAGCTTAATGCTGGAGGTGTAATGCCGATTATCTTCGCTTCGGCTATGTTGTTTCTTCCCTTAACCATTGCCAATTTTACATCAAATCCCTTGCTGATCCGGGTGGCAGGTTATTTAAATCCCAACAGCAGTCTTCCTTGGATTTATGCAATAGTATATTTTGCATTAATTCTTGGCTTTTCTTACTTTTATGCCTCTCTTACTGTAAATCCGCTTGATATCGCCACCAACCTCAAGCGAAATGGAGTTGCGATCCCTGGCGTTAGGCCTGGGTCAGCAACTGCCACATATCTCAGTGACGTAGGAAATCGCCTGACTTTGCTCGGTGGACTTTTCCTTGGCGCTGTAGCGATTATACCTTCTGCCGTTGAGGGTGCTATTCAGGTTCGAACCTTCCAAGGAATTGGAGCGACTTCACTCTTGATTTTGGTTGGTGTTGCCATCGACACCGCCAAGCAAGTTCAGACCTACGTGATCTCTCAAAGATATGAAGGAATTGTACGAGGTTAATATTGATTTTTCTTTTGCTAATTCCTGCTTCAGATCTGGAATTCAATTATGAAACAACGTTTGCTTTTTCTCGGTCCTCCTGGCGCCGGTAAGGGTACCCAGGCCGAGCGCCTGGCCTCTGAAACTTATCTGCTACATCTTTCTACCGGCGATCTGCTGCGTGCCGAAGTTCTTGCTGGTACAGAGCTCGGCAAGCAAGCAGAAGCGATCATGGCCCGTGGCGAGCTTGTCAGCGACAAGCTTGTGCTCGCCATTGTTCGTCATCGCCTAGAGGGCCATTCCCAGGGTTGGTTGTTGGATGGGTTCCCTCGTAATCTTGGTCAAGCCACCGCACTAGATTCCCTGCTTCTTCAGCTCAATCAGTCAATTGAACTGGTGATCCTGATGGCCCTGCCTGATGAAACCCTGGTCCAGCGAATGCTCTCTCGTGGCCGTGCCGATGACACCGAGGCTGTGATACGACACCGTCTTGATGTATATCGTCAACAGACCGCGCCCCTGATTGACCATTACCAACAGCTTGGACTCCTGATCTCCGTTGATGCCGCAGGAACGGTCGACGACGTATCTGCTGAGATCAGGCGTCAGGTGGGAGTCTGATGTGTTAGGATTTTTGTTTGTGAAATCGGAGTTTCGCGGGCCATGAAGGTGCGTGCCTCAGTCAAGCGGATGTGCGACAAATGTCGTGTGATCCGCCGTCATGGTCGGGTCATGGTCATCTGCACCAATCCGAAGCACAAGCAGCGTCAAGGCTGAGCTGCTATCAAGCTCCAGCCAGCCCTAGGGCTTGTCTTTACTTTTCCCAATCCTTCGAATTCTTTAGCCAGTGGCACGGATAGCCGGTGTTGACATTCCCCGCGACAAGCGGATCGAGATTTCCCTGACCTACGTCTACGGGATCGGTCTGACTCGGGCGAAGAAGATTCTGGCCAAGGCCGGTGTCAGTCCCGATATTCGGGTCAAGGATCTCAGTGATGCTGATGTCCAGAAGCTGCGCGGAGCTGCTGAAACCTTCACATTGGAAGGTGATCTCCGTCGGGAGGAGGGTATGGCCCTCAAGCGACTCCAGGACATCGGCTGCTTGCGTGGACGTCGCCATCGCATGGGTCTCCCTGTTCGAGGTCAACGCACCCGTACCAATGCACGCACCCGCCGTGGTGCCCGCAAAACCGTGGCCGGCAAGAAAAAGTAGGCCATTCAGGCCCTTCATCAGTCGCCCTTTACCTCAGCCTTTTTCCCGAACCCTCACCTGCCCTGCAGGCCAAATGCCATGGCGAAGCCAGCCAAAAAAACAGGTCCCAAAAAGGCCAAGCGCAACGTTCCCAACGGTGTTGCCCATATTCAAAGCACCTTCAACAACACCATCGTGTCGATCACTGACACTTCTGGGGAGGTCATTAGCTGGTCTTCAGCCGGTGCCAGCGGCTTCAAGGGCGCTCGTAAGGGCACCCCATTTGCAGCTCAGACGGCCGCTGAGGCTGCTGGTCGTCGCGCCCTAGAACAAGGTATGCGCCAGATTGAGGTTTTGGTACGTGGGCCTGGTTCGGGCCGTGAAACCGCCATCCGTGCCCTTCAGGTTGCCGGCCTTGAAATCACCCTGATTCGCGACGTCACTCCCCTGCCCCACAATGGTTGCCGCCGTCCCAAGCGACGTCGCGTCTGACGCCTGATTCTGTTTTACCTCTGCCATTCAGACCGTGTTGCAATACCAGATCGATCGCGTTGACCATCAGGTTGCGGACGACCGTTCCCAGATCGGCGTCTTCCTGATAGGTCCCCTTGACAAAGGTCAGGCCACAACCCTTGGCACTTCACTACGGCGCATCTTGATCGGTGGCCTTGAAGGCAGTGCGATTACCGCAGTCCGTATTGCCGGTGTCAACCACGAATATGCCACTGTGCCCGGGGTTCGAGAAGACGTCCTTGACATTCTGCTTAACTGCAAGTCTGTTCCGGTTAATAGTCGCAGTCGTGAGGTAGAGATTGGTCGCTTGGTTGTCAGTGGCCCTGCCACCGTGACTGCCTCCCATCTGCAGTTCTCTTCTCAAGTTCAAGTTATTGATGCCGATCGTCCGATCGCGACTGTCGCTGAAGGCCATAGCCTTGAGATGGAGGTCCATGTTGAACGTGGTATTGGCTATCGACCTGTCGATCGTCACAATGAAGAAACCAGTGCCATTGATCTCCTCCAGATCGACGCTGTTTTCATGCCTATTCGTCGAGTCAACTACAGTGTTGATGAGACTGCCGTTGGTGAAGGCGGTTCAGCACGTGAACGGTTGAGGCTTGAGATTGAAACAAATGGCAGCATTACTCCTGATGATGCCATGGCACAAGCCGCAAACCAGTTGATAAGCCTTTTCCAACCCCTTGCTACTCTGACAACTACTGAGGATCCAGGTCTGGAGCCTGAGACAACAGCTGAGGCCCAGATTCCACTGGAAGAACTTAATCTTTCAGTAAGGGCTTACAACTGCCTCAAGCGCGCTCAGGTAAACTCTGTTTCTGACTTGATGGGCTTTAGTTACGAAGACCTGCTTGAGATAAAGAACTTCGGTTCTAAGTCTGCTGATGAGGTGATCGAAGCCCTTGAGCGTATCGGCATCTCACTTCCCCAAAGCCGCACAACGGCCTGAAAGTTGATTCCCTCTAACCATTCTAATCATGCGCCACCAGTGTCGAGTCCCCCTGCTTGGACGCCCAGCCGATCAACGTAAGGCAATGCTACGGGGGTTAACGACCCAGTTGATTCGTGAGGGTCGTGTCACCACTACCAAGGCCCGTGCTAAAGCCCTTCGAGATGAGGCAGAGCGCATGATCACTCTGGCCAAGGAGGGTAGTCTTGCTTCAAGACGTCGGGCGATAGGCTATATCTACGATAAGCAACTCGTCCATGCCCTTTTTGATAAAGCTTTGGATCGCTACGGTGATCGAAGCGGTGGCTACACAAGGATCATTCGCACAGTTCCCCGTCGCGGCGACAACGCTGAGATGGCCATAATCGAGTTGGTCTGACTCCCATCCGTCGCATTGCTCTCTGCCTTCAGTACGATGGCAGTACATATTCAGGTTGGCAACGTCAAGCCAAAGCTTCTTCAGTCCAGTCTGCATTAGAAGAAGCTTTGTCTCAGCTAGAGCCTGGAGTATCCCATTCTGTAGTCGCCGCAGGCAGGACCGATGCAGGTGTTCATGCCGCTGCTCAGGTTGTTCATTTTGATTCTGCTGGTCCAATCCCTCCCCATCGATGGCCCGCCGCCCTAAACGGCCGCTTGCCCAAGTCGATTCGCATCAGAGCTGCGGCCGAGGTCTCCAATACTTGGCATGCTTGTTATAGCGCAGAATATCGTCGCTATCGATATACAATTTATAATGGACTTCTGCCAAACCTTTTTTTGGCACCTTGGAGTTGGCATCGCCACAAGGTGCGCCTCGACGAAAACCTGATGGCAGCTGCCCTTGCCGATATTGTTGGCGAGCATGATTTTGCAGCCTTCCAACGGGCGGGAAGCCGCCGCAGCCATTCCCGCACAACTGTTCAAGATGTCAGCCTTGCTCGCCAAGGGGATTTGTTGGTTGCCGAAATTCAGGCCACCGGCTTTCTTTATGGCATGGTCCGTTTGTTGATTGGGCAGGTTGTTGCCGTTGGTGAGAGATCGCTTTCCCTCGATGCCTTCGCCAGCCGTTGGCGCAGGCGAGCACGCCATGAAGTCCGGGAGGCCGCTCCTCCCCAGGGTCTATGCCTCCTGCGGGTTGGTTATCCGGAGGCGATTTTCGCGCCAGAGGTCTGGTATGATAGTCAACCGAGATACTTTCTCGGCTTGCCTGAGCAGATCGATTCTCAGATAACCGTCTGACCTTTCTTCATCTTGCGAGCTTAATTCCTGAAGCCAGCCAAGCAGGGCCAAAGGATAGTCTGACCGATCAGCCTTAACGGCAAGTCCACACCAGCTTGGCTGATGCCGCCCATACCCAGAGCAGTTATGGCTACCTGGTGAGTTAAGGTTAGAGACTGATCTGGGCCGTAGGCGGCTTGACCGCCTGGCCCATGGTTTTGGTCAGAGGGTTTCCAGACCCGTGCCACAGCCTTTTCCCGATGCCCCAACGGGCCCATTCCGGCGCCATGAACAAGACCCCACAACCTTCAGCCGATTCCCTCGACCGTCAATGGTTCGTGGTTGATGCGGCTGATCAAACCCTCGGACGCCTGGCCAGTGAAGTGGCCCAGGTCCTGCGGGGCAAGAACAAGCCCACCTTCACACCCCATTTGGATACAGGGGATTTTGTTGTCATCATCAACGCTGAAAAGGTCCGTGTGAGCGGCAACAAACCCACTCAAAAGGTTTATCGACGCCATTCCGGTCGACCTGGCGGCATGAAGACTGAAACCTTTGCCCATCTCCAGGCCCGTTTGCCTGAGCGCATTGTTGAAAAGGCCATCAAAGGCATGTTGCCCCACAATGCCCTTGGCCGCCAACTCTTCCGTAAGCTCAAGGTTTATCGCGGCGCTGAGCATCCCCACGCTGCCCAGCAGCCCCAGCACCTCGCCCTTAATCCTTCCGCGTCTTCCAAATGACCAGTTCATCCAACCGCGTCGTGTATTGGGGAACGGGACGCCGTAAAACTGCCGTTGCTAGGGTCCGTGTAGTTCCTGGCACCGGTAGCGTCACTATTAATGGCCGCCCTGGTGACAACTATCTCAATTACAACCCTGTCTATCTGGCGTCGGTCAAGGCCCCTCTTCAAACCCTTGGTCTGGAGGCCCAGTACGACCTCCTTGTAAATGTTCGAGGAGGTGGTCTAACCGGACAGGCCGATGCCATCAAGCAAGGCGCAGCTCGCGCTCTTTGCGATCTTTCTCCTGATAATCGCAAACCCCTGAAGGTTGAGGGCCATCTCAGCCGTGACCCTCGGGCCAAGGAGCGCCGCAAGTATGGCCTCAAGAAAGCCCGTAAGGCTCCCCAATTCTCTAAGCGCTGATTTTTTACCCTTCTTTTCGCCAGAGCCATGC
>JBIIRU010000358.1:0-2756 GCA_044341355.1 Cyanobium sp.
TGTAGTCGGGACGGCGGTTCTGGTAGTCCAGGTAGTAGGCGTGTTCCCAGACATCCATGGTGAGCAGGGCCTTTTGACCGTGGGCCAGGGGCAGGTCGGCATTGGCGGTCTTGGTGATCTTGAGCACACCGTTGTCGAGCACCAGCCAGGCCCAGCCACTGCCGAACTGGGTGGCACCGGCGGCTTTGAACTGTTCTTTGAAGGCGTCAAAACTGCCGAAGTCTGCGTCGATGCGGGCCGCCAGGGTGCCGCTGGGCTTGCCACCGCCATTGGGTTTGATGCCCTGCCAGTAGAAGCTGTGGTTCCAGACCTGGGCGGCGTTGTTGAAGATACCGACCTTGCCAGCGTCGCCCGCGACGGCGAGGATGGTGGCTTCCAGGCTCTGGTCTTCGAGGTCGGTGCCGGCGACCAGGTTGTTGAGGTTGGTCACATAGCCAGCGTGATGCTTGCCGTAGTGAAACTCCAGGGTGTTGCGTGAGATGTGGGGCTCGAGCGCATCGAGGCTGTAGGGCAGTTCGGGCAGCTGGTGAGCCATGGAAGGGAGAAGACGGGTTTTGCTTGCGTTTGGGGGCCAGGGCCGGGGCCCGGCTGTGGGGCAGGGCCGGGGCCAGGCCGTGGTGATCCTAACGATCCCTTCCAGGGTTCCAGCCCCTGGGATTCGGGCGGCCTCAGCCGCCGACCGCCAGCAGTTCGACCTCAAAGATCAAGGTGGCGTTGGGGGGGATTACCCCACCGGCACCACGGGAGCCGTAACCCAGGTCGGGTGGGATGACGAGTTTGCGCTTGCCGCCCACCTTCATGCCGGCAACGCCCTCATCCCAGCCCTGGATGACGCGGCCGCCGCCGAGGGGAAAGGAGAAGGGACCGCGGCCGTAGCTGCTGTCGAATTCCTTGCCGTTTTCGAGGGTGCCGCGGTAGTTGACCGAGACCTTCTGGCCGGCTTTGGCTTCGGCGCCGCTGCCCACGACCAAATCGGTGATGCGCAGCCCGCTGGCCGTCACCCGTTCAGCCGGAGTGGTGATTTCACCGCCGAGGGCGGCGGCCGCTCCGGCCACGGTGGTGCCGCTATCGGCGGCGGACTCGGGGCTGGAAGGGGCCATGGCGAAAAGGGTGGGATTGGGGTTGTCGGGATCGAGTTCAAGCGGTGCCACCACGGCGGCGCGCGCCGCGGGGGCGCTGGTCTTGGCGGCCGGGGCGCTGAGCACCGCCGTGGTGGCGGTGGGTTCGCTGGGCGGGGCCGCAACGACGCTGATGGGGTTGACCAGTTGGCTGACGAAGGCCGTCAGCAGACAGGCGATGCAAACGGTGACGCTGATCAGGATGTCGCGCATGGCGGCGTAGCTCATACGGAAGGAATTCTGCCCCGCCGGGGTAAGCCCCTTTGGGGCTGGGGCCGGCTCAATGGCTCAATGGAGCTGCTGCCGGGTTCAATCGGGGACTTCGTTGAAGCCTTGGCGCTGGCGCAGGGCCTGCTCCAGCCGGTCGATGCGGCCCCGCAGTTCGTCCACCTCCCGCTGGCGGGCCAGGCCGAGGTCCTGGAGCAGGTGATCCCGGTTGCGTTCCAACTGCCGCTCGGCCTGCTGTTCCAGCTCGGGAGTTTCGCCCCGCAAGGCTTTGAGCACGTCATCCACCAGGGCGGAGGCCTGGTTGGGGTCGAGGCGGCCACTGCGCACCCAGTCCTGGCTGACGTTGCGGAGTCGATCGCCGACAAGGGAGGTGGTTCCAAGCCCCCGCAAGACGAGCATTTGCAGCAGATTGCCCTGGTCCATGGCAGCGGGTCCTTGGTATCGGATAGGGGCGCCTTAGCTGACGCCTGCAACCAGCTTGCAGCTGCCTAGGCTGCGGCGCCATGGGAAATCACCGCCGTTTCTGGGCTCTTGCCGCCATCGCCGGCGGAGTCCTGGCTGGGGTGGCCCTGCCGCCTGTGGGCTGGCCCTGGCTGTTGTGGCCTGCGCTGGCCCTGCTCTGGGCGGTGGCCGGTTCTCCGCATCGCGCCACGGCGCTGGCGGCTGCCTGCCTGTGGGGCGCCGCCGCCGTCCTGGTCAGCCACCGCTGGCTGCTGTGGTTGCATCCTTTGGATTGGATCGGGGTGCCGGCCCCCCTGAGCCTGCCGCTGTGTCTGGTGGTGTGGGGTTTCTGCGGTGGGGTGGGCGGACTGCTGGTGGCCGCCTGGGTGGCCCTGGTGCGTCCCCTTGATCCCACTCGCCTGGACACGGCCCTGGTGGCGGCCCTGGGCTGGGGGCTGGCGGAGGTGCTGCTGGCCCGGGGGCCGTTGTTTTGGCTGGGCTTGGGGGCCTCGGCCCTGCCCGGCGATCCGGCCCTGGCGGCGCTGGCGGCGCTGGCCGGTGCGGGGGCGATCGCGGCCCTGCAGGTGCTGATCGGTTGGGGGCTGTGGCGGGCGCTGCAATTGGGCGCGCTGCGGGGTCGCCCCCGGGCCCTGGCGCTGCCGTTGGCGCTGCTGCTGTTGGCCCATGGGCCGGGGTGGGCCCTGGCGCTGGCCCCAGGTCGCGGCGGCGATGGGGCGAGCGAAAACGTGCTGGTGGTGCAGCCCGCCATCCCTACGCGGCACAAATTTGAAGCGGGTTCCCAACGGCGCTTGCTTAAGCAGCTGGACCAGGCCCTGGGAAGCTTGCAGGGATCTGCCGCTTTAGCCAGCGGAGGCGCTGCCGGCCTTGGAGCCGGAGCTGAGACCACGGTAGTGGTGTTGCCCGAGGGCGCCCTGCCCCTGGGCCAGCCGCTGCCGCGGGCCGCCAGCG
>JBIIRU010000359.1:0-2744 GCA_044341355.1 Cyanobium sp.
TAACCTTCACCCTAAACCTTGTTGCGCCAGATGACGCGCTTGCGCTGCCACATCCCCACCGTGGAGCCAGTGGGGCCGGTGCTGGCGTCGGAACCAGGTGCGCTGGCGCTTGGCCAACTGACGAGTCCGCTTGTTCGTTAGGGAGATGGCCTGCAGGTGGTCGATTTCGCCGGCCAGCAGGCGGCTCGCTTCTCCGTAACCAATCGTTTGCAACAACGGGCAGTCGGCTCCGTAGCGGGCCAAAAGGGCCTCTGTTTCGGCCACCAGGCCAGTTGCAAACATCTGCGCTGTACGGCGACTGATGCGCTCGCCAAGGTCTGGGGGATCAAGTCCCAGTTCCAGCACCCGCCAATTCGGTGGGTGGCGGTGGCGTTGCTGGGAGGCGGGCCTTCCGGTGGCGTAGAGCACTTCCAAGGCCCGCTGGGTGCGGACCGCATCGGCGGCGGCGATGCGCTCAGTGGAGCCGGGGTCAGCGCCGGCCAGCAGGGCATGGCAGCAGGCCTGGCCCAGGGTCCCGAACTGGGCCCGCAGGTGCGGTTGCGGCGCGACCGCCGGGGGGCTCAGTCCCTGCAGTAAGGCCTGGAGGTAGAGGCCGCTGCCACCGACCAGCAGGGCGGCGCCGCGGCGGCGGTGCTCCGCTGCGATGGCTTCCCTGGCCAGAATTGTGAACTCCTGCAGGTTGATGGGCTGGTCTGGATCCCGCAGGTCGAGGAGTTCGTGACGGACCCGGGCCCTTTCAGCGGCGGTGGGTTGGGCGGTCCCGATGGCCATCTGGCGATAGAGCTGGCGAGAATCGATGCAAAGCACTGCCAGATCAAGATCCTCGGCCAACTCCAGGGCCAGGGCTGTCTTGCCGCCCGCAGTCGGGCCCATCAGGGCGATGACAAGGGGGGGCGAGAGGTGGGTCATCTCGCCAGTTTGGCCGGCTCCCTTCGGAGAGGCATTGACGGGGCGATTGCATCCAGGCCTTGAATCGCCCCTGAGAGGGTCCTGGCTGGCGCCAGGGGGCCCCAGTGGTAGAGTGAACCTTGAGCAGAGGCCTTTCGGGCCCTGAAGCGGCTGCCCGCAGGATTTCCCGAATGAGCGACGCCAGCAAGGTCAATGCCGCCTACGGCGCCGAGCAGATTCAGGTGCTTGAAGGCCTAGAACCGGTCCGAAAGCGGCCCGGGATGTATATCGGCACCACCGGCCCGCGCGGGCTGCACCACCTTGTCTACGAGGTTGTCGACAATTCGGTTGATGAGGCCTTGGCGGGCCACTGCACCGCGATTGAGGTGGTGCTCCATGCCGATGGCTCCGCCAGCGTCACCGACAATGGCCGTGGCATTCCCACCGACATCCATCCCCGCACCGGTCGCAGCGCTTTGGAGACCGTGCTTACCGTGCTCCACGCCGGCGGCAAGTTCGGGGCCGGGGGGTACAAGGTGTCCGGTGGGCTCCATGGCGTCGGGATTTCCGTGGTCAACGCCCTGAGTGAATGGGTGGATGTGACCGTCCATCGCCAAGGCCAGAAGCACTGCCAGCGTTTTGAACGGGGCGCCCCCATTGGCACCCTGGCTTCGGAACCGGCCGCCGATCCGGAACGCACAGGAACCCAAGTACGTTTCAAGCCCGATATCGAAATCTTCAGCTCTGGCATTGTTTTTGACTACCACACCCTTTCGGCGCGGCTGAGGGAATTGGCCTACCTCAATGGCGGAGTCAGGATTCAGTTCCAAGACGAGCGGGTCGATTCTCTCGAAGCCGATGGCAGCCCCCACGAGGAGATTTACTATTACGAGGGCGGAATCAAGGAATATGTCGCGTATATGAATGCCGAGAAGGATCCCCTGCATCCTGAGATCATCTATGTTGATGCTGAAAAGGAAGGCGTCCAAGTCGAGGCTGCTTTGCAGTGGTGCGTTGATGCCTATTCAGACAGTATTCTCGGCTTTGCCAACAACATTCGCACCGTGGATGGCGGCACCCATATTGAGGGTCTCAAGACGGTCCTTACCCGTACGCTGAATGCATTCGCCAAGAAGCGAGGCAAGCGTAAAGACAGTGATACGAATCTTGCCGGGGAGAATATCCGTGAGGGACTCACCGCAGTGCTGTCGGTCAAGGTGCCCGATCCAGAGTTTGAGGGCCAGACCAAGACCAAGCTCGGCAACACGGAAGTTCGTGGCATCGTCGATACCTTGGTGGGCGAGGCCCTGGGTGAGTATCTCGAGTTCAATCCCACCGTCATCGATCTGATTCTTGAGAAGGCCATCCAGGCTTTCAACGCCGCTGAAGCAGCCCGGCGTGCCCGCGAGCTGGTGCGACGCAAGTCGGTACTGGAAAGTTCAACCCTGCCTGGCAAGTTGGCGGATTGCAGTTCCAGGGATCCGGGCGAGTCGGAGATTTATATCGTCGAAGGGGATTCCGCCGGCGGTTCGGCTAAGCAGGGCAGGGATCGTCGCTTTCAGGCCATCTTGCCCCTGCGAGGCAAAATCTTGAATATCGAGAAGACTGATGATGCTAAAATCTACAAAAATACTGAAATCCAGGCCCTGATTACCGCCCTAGGCCTGGGTATTAAAGGTGAGGAATTTGATGAAAAAAATCTTCGCTACCATCGAATTGTCATCATGACTGACGCCGATGTGGATGGCGCCCACATTCGTACTTTGCTGCTTACGTTTTTTTATCGCTATCAAAAATCTCTGGTGGAAGGAGGGTATATCTACATCGCCTGCCCTCCCCTTTACAAGGTGGAGCGG
>JBIIRU010000360.1:0-2734 GCA_044341355.1 Cyanobium sp.
ACCTCTGAATACCAGTGATCACTTGGCAAGGCAGTGGCTGCAGCGGGCTGGTGAGGTGGCGAAAACGCCCCACAGATTCAGTGCCACCGCCTGTAACCACCCCGGCCACCACCGGTCCTGTGCCCGTCAGGGTTAGCCCCTGCCACCATTCCCGGCAATCCAACGGCTGGGACTGGATCTGGTCAGATCAGGCCGCCAGCAGTTCGGGCTCCCGGTAGGGCACGAAGCTGGCCTTGCGAGCGCCGCAGATCGGGCACACCCAGTCGGCCGGGATTGCCTCGAATGGGGTGCCGGCGGCAATGCCCGAATCCGGATCGCCCAGCGCCGGGTCGTAGATCATCGAGCACACCTTGCAGATCCATTTGCCCGCCACCGGCGTCGCCGCCTCGCCGGCCTTGCCCTTGCCCTGCAAAGCCTCCAACGCCACGGTGTAGCGCTCGGCATGGTGCTGCTCGATTGGCTGCAGGAAGCCGAAATTACTGGCGGCCCGCCGGAAGATCGCCGCATGTTCCTGCGACTCGGCGATCTGCTCCTCAAAGTCAGCCGTCGCATCGGCGTCCCGGTCGGCGCGGGCCTGGGCGGCGAATTCCGGGTACATGGTCGTGTACTCGTAGGTTTCGCCTTCAATTGCCAGCTCCAAACAGCGGGCCAGCTTCGCCTCTTTCTCCGCATCGCTCAGGGCCGCCGGGTCGTCGATCACCAGCTCGGGGTGGAGCAGCCGGAAGTGGGCGAAGGCGTGCTCAGTCTCCTGGTTGGCGGTGTCGCGGAACAGGCGCGCCAGATCGCCGTTGCCCAGCTGCTTGGCCACCTCCGCAAAGAACAGATATTTGCGGTTGGCCATGCTCTCACCGCCAAAGGCGGCTTCGATGTTTGCGGGGGTGCCGGGCTGGGCAGGGGTCATGGTTGCTGGGCGGATTGGGGCCATTCTCCCCTGTGCGAGGTCCCCTGAGCTGCCGTAGACGGTCCAACGCTGGCGCCGCCGCAGAGATGTAACCCCCCAGATCAACGAATTGAACGTTGCTGCCGTTCTGGGTCACCGTCATACAGATCGCAGTACGGTTGCGCGGCTGGTTTCGGGATGCTTTGGGGGCCTGACTCAGCCAGCCGGCTGGTCGTCGAACCAGGCCTGCAGGTCGCTAGTCCCTGAGAAATCGAGCAGGTCTTCCGCCAGTTGCTCCAGCTGCTGCAGGGTCAGGGCTGAGAGCCGCTCCCGGCTGCCCTCATCAAGGCTCCCGCAGCGGCGGCTGAGCTGGCGAATCGCCAAGGCAAAGGCTTCCTGCTGGCGACCGGCTTCAAGTCCCTCCTCGCGGCCTTCCTGCCTTCCCTCCTCCAAGATCTCCTGCACCGCGCGGGTGTGGCGCAATTCCTGCAGCGGCAACCCAGCGATCATCAGAATCTCCTCCTTGCTCAGCTTTGGAAATCGCTCAAACAACATAGAGAAAACCACCGGCTCCAGATCCCGTCGGCTCGCCAAGATCCGCCGGCAGTTATTTGGTTGATAAATTTGATGCTCTCGGCGCTGAGCGTGGCAACCGCGATCCCTGGGCTGCATCTGCTACACGAGGTGATAGTATAAGCGTACCATGAAGCAAAGGAGATGACGACATTTGGTGGGCCGTGGAGCCGCTTAAAGCTTGACTGTGTTGAGAGTTACGCTGTGGCCTACCTGAAGGTGATGCAACAGCAGAATTGGATCCTTCACTATGTTGACGCCTTTGCAGGGCAAGGAAGGCAGCAGCTCAAATTAGTTGCCAGCAACTCTGATTCTCAATCCGAAAATCAGGCAAGCTTTGAGTTCCTTGATCAAGCCGAGGATCAGGCACGCTATGAGTTTCTTGAGGGATCGGCTCTGCGGGCGCTGAAAGTTTCTAATGAAGCCACGCGCGGATTCGATCGATTCGTCTTCATCGAAGCCAGCCGTATGGCAAAAGAAAAACTTGCCCAGCGCGCGCTCGTCGAATGGCCAGCTCAAGCAGCAAAAATTCAACTGTTGAAGGATGATGCTAATGACGCCATTGCTGATTATGTGAAGAACACAAACTGGGCTAAGACGCGTGCGCTGGTCTTCCTGGATCCTTTCGGTTTGCAGGTACGATGGAGAACCATTGAAGAGCTTGCCCAAACAAGGGCTTGTGATGTTTGGTATCTTTTTCCGATCGGAGGTGTGATACGCATGCTTCCTTCATCGGGTCAGATGGATCCCATGTGGGAGGTAAAGCTTGATACTCTGTTTGGTACCACTGATTGGCGAGAGGCATTTTATGCTGATAACATACAAGGTGACTTGTTTGGCGATGCCAGCCGAATCAAGAATGCGAATGAAACGAAAATTCTTTCTTACATCAAAGATAGAATGCGTTCCGTGTTCGCCGGGATATCGGATTTCGCCATCTTGCGCAACTCCATGGGCTATCCCATGTTTGCTCTGTTGATGGGCGTCACCAATCCCAGCCCCAGGGCGGTAAGTAGTGCCCTGCGAATCAGTAATCATCTCATTTCCAATCTCAATCACTGATGCCATGAGCCTCTCCACTATCGAATGGACGGAAGCCACCTGGAATCCCGTTACAGGCTGTAGCAAAGTGTCAGCCGGATGCCTGAATTGTTATGCAGAGCGAATGGCGTTTCGCCTGCAAGCCATGGGCCAGGCAAATTATCGAAATGGCTTCGCTGTTAATTGTCATCCGCAGATGCTAGACATACCAAAACGATGGAAGAAACCTCGGCTCATCTT
>JBIIRU010000079.1:0-9420 GCA_044341355.1 Cyanobium sp.
GCAGGATTGGCATCATGCTGTTGCTCTCAGCCCTCTACGGCAGCCGTCCCCAGTCCAGGGTCGGTTACCCCCGCGCCGATCTCTTCCTTTGAATCCCTGAGCCAATGACAGCAAGCAACAACTGGTGGCCCTGGGGGCCAAAGGAAGCGGAAGTCCAAGGCACCTTTGCGGTGATCGGGGTGGGACGGTTCGGATCGGCGGTCTGCGATGAACTGACCCAGAACGGCGCTTCGGTGTTGGCCATTGATGCCAACCAGCGCGCCATTGACTCCGTCAGCCTGATCGATCCCGCGATCGAAGCCAGGGTGGTGGACTGCACCGATGAGGAGGCCCTGCGCGAGGCAGGGGCCCTGGAAGTCGACACGGTGGTGGTCGCCATCGGCGAACCGATCGAAGCCAGCATCACCGCCACCTTGATCGTTAAGCACAGCGATGACACCAAGGTGAAGCAGGTGATATCCCGGGCCACCAGTGATCTGCACCTGAAGATGCTGCAGCGGGTGGGAGCCGACCGGGTGGTCTATCCGTCCAAAATGCAGGGCCATCGCCTTGGGCTGGAGCTGGTGCGCCCGAACCTGCTGGAACGGCTGCGGCTCGACGATCGCAACAGCATCGAGGAAATCCGGGTGCCGCCCTCCTTTGTGGACCGATCGCTGCGGGACTTGAACCTGCGCAAGAGCCATGGCGTCACCGTGCTGGCTGTGGGCCCGGAAAACCAGCTAACGGTGAACCCGCCGGCTTCCCACGTGCTCAAGGCCGGCGAGCTGTTGGTGGTGATGGGATCGGGCGCCGCCCTCAATGGGCTACCCAATAGCTGAGATCTAGGCGGTGCGCAGTGAACCCTTCTCAGCCCAGATCCAGGCCACGATCACGCCACCTTGCAGCGAAGGCGTCTATGGGCGAAGCCAGATTCCTGATGTGCGCCCCCAGCTACTACGACGTCGATTACGTCATCAACCCCTGGATGGAGGGCAACGTGCACCGCTCCGCCAAGGCGGTGGCCGCAGCCCAGTGGCAGCAGTTGCAAGAGGTGCTGGCCGGCCATGCCCGGGTGGAGCAGCTCGAACCCCAGCCGGGCCTGCCCGATCTGGTGTTCACGGCCAATGCCGGCGTGGTGGTGGACGACAGGGTGGTGCTGGCCCGCTTCTTCCACCCGGAGCGCCAGGGGGAGGAGCCCTGGTTCCAACAGTGGTTTGCAAGCCAGGGCTACCGCGTCACGCTGCTACCCGCCGATCTGCCCTTTGAGGGGGCCGGCGACGCCCTGCTGGATCGCAGCGGCGGTTGGCTGTGGGCGGGCTATGGCTTCCGCTCGGAACTGGCTGCCCATCCCCTGCTGGCCGAGGCCCTGGCGGTGGAGGTGCTGTCGTTGCGCCTGATGGACGAACGCTTTTACCACCTCGATACCTGCTTCTGCCCGCTCAGCGATGGCACCCTGCTCTATTACCCGCCGGCGTTTGATTTCTATTCCAACCGCCTGATTGAAACCCGCGTGCCCGCCGCCAAGCGGCTGGTGGTGGGGGAAGCCGACGCCCTGGCCTTCGCCTGCAACGCCGTGAATGTGGGCCGCAGCGTGATTCTCAACCAGGCCAGCGCCGGGCTGCGCCAACAACTGCAAACGCGGGGCTACGACGTGGTGGAAACACCGCTGAGCGAATTCCTCAAGGCGGGTGGTGCCGCCAAATGCCTCACCCTGCGGCTCGATGAGCCCCGCCTGATCACCGCGACGGCAACAGGAGCGGCGACAGCGGCGGCTGGGCTGCAGACGGGAACGGGGCTGGGGCTCCAGGGCCAAGCCCAATCCAGCTTGAGCCGCACGATCCGGCTGCAGGGCCACCTGCTGGACAGTGGTCTGATCAACCGGGCCCTGGATCGCATCGTGGAGGGAGGCGGCAGCTTCCAGGTGCTGGATTTCGCCCTGGGCCAGCAGCGCCACAGCACCTCCAGCGCCGCGATCCGGGTCAGCGCCCCCGATGGCGAGGTGATGGCCGACCTGATGGCGCGGTTGATTGCCCTAGGGGCCCTGGCCACGGCAGACGGGGAGTGCGATGCCGCCCTGGCGGATGTGCTGCAGGACGGCGTGGCGCCGGACGATTTTTATGTCAGCACCATTTATCCCACCGAGGTGCGGCTGGCGGGCCGCTGGCATCGGGTGGGGCGGCAACGCATGGATGGGGCCCTGGTGCTGAGGCCAGACGTGCCGGATTCGACAGCGATGGCCCGGGTGGAGTGCCGCCTGCTGCGGGATCTGCGGGCCGGAGAGCAGGTGGTGGTGGGAGTGGAGGGCCTGCGCACCCTGCGACCGGAGCCGGCACGGGAGGGGAGAGAAGCGCGGCAGGCGGATTTCAGCTTTATGGCGGCGGGGGTGTCGAGCGAGCGGCGGGTGGAGTTGGTGGTGGAGCAAATGGCCTGGGAGTGGCGCCGCATCCGGGATCGGGGCGGCAAGGTGGTGGTGGTGGCCGGCCCCGTGGTGATCCACACCGGCGGCGGCGCCCACCTGGCCCAGCTGGTGCGCGAGGGTTACGTGCAGGCTCTGTTGGGCGGCAATGCCATCGCCGTCCATGATGTGGAGCAGGCCCTGATGGGCACCTCCCTGGGGGTGGATCTGCAGCAGGGGCTGGCGGTCCATGGCGGCCACCGCCACCACCTCAAAGCGATCAACACGATTCGCCGCTGCGGCAGCTTGGCGGCGGCCGTCGAGCAAGGCGTGCTCAACCAGGGCATCTTCCACGCCTGCGTGCGGCGGGGCGTGCCCTTTGTGCTGGCCGGCTCGATCCGCGATGACGGCCCCCTGCCCGACACCGAAATGGACCTGATTCGCGCCCAAGCCGCCTATGCCCAGGCCCTGGAGGGGGCGGAGATGGTGCTGATGCTCTCTTCGATGCTCCATTCGATCGGCGTGGGCAACATGACCCCCGCCGGGGTGAAGCTGGTGTGTGTCGACATCAACCCGGCGGTGGTGACCAAGCTCAGCGACCGCGGTTCGCTGGAATCGGTGGGGGTGGTGACGGATGTGGGGCTGTTCCTGAGCCTGCTGGTGCGGCAACTGGATCGGCTCAACCAGGCATGGCAGGAGGCTGAAGTGGGCACCCCCCAGGCGGCCTGATGGCCAGGTCCCTGTTGAGAAGAGATTGCAAGAAAGCAGGTCGGGGGCCTAGGTTGCGATCTGTTCTCAACAAGGCGATTTTTTGGCCGATTCGATGGTGGGCAGCCTCTGCCGTGAGGTGGATGGGATCAGAAGGCGCACCAGCCAGCTGCTGCTGGCGATGCGCTCCTGTCAGGACGCCGCTCTCAGTCGCCGGCTGGGGGTGGAGCTGCGCCAGCTGCAGCAACGCCGCAGCGAACTGCTGCGCACCGCCACAGCCTGGAGCAAGCAGTCCGGCGTCAAGGATGAATTGGCGCTGGAGTTCTTGATCGAGATTGCAAACCGGTCCCCGCTGGAGGGGCACTGGGCCCACTGAGAATCAGGCCAGTTTGGCTGGTTCGTGCTGCCCCTCAGCCAGCTCAGCATCGAGGATCAACAGGGCGGCAGGCTGATTCTGGGCCAGGCGCACCCGACCCAACAGATGGGCGAATTGGTTTTCAGAATCCAGTTGGCCGCTGATATGGGGATCTAGGAAAGTGGTGGAGCGCAGGTCCCCGCTGCGCTCGGCCATGACATAGATCTGCTGCAACGACGTGGTTACGTCAGCCTCCATCTGAAACGAAGCGGCCATGATCTCCTCCGGTGACGACCAGTTCTGCCGCGGCGCCACCAATGCCTCCAGCACCACCGCCTGACCACGGGCGATCAGATAGTCGGCAAAGGTGGCGGCATGGTCCTGCTCGCCGCGGGATTCGCCCTTGAAGAACTGGGCAAAGCCCCTGAGTTCACGCTCGGCAAACCAGATCGCCATGGCGAAATAGGTGGCGCTGGCCTGGCGCTCCAAGGTCAGGTGTTGATGCAAAGTCTCGACAAGAGCAGCTTCCATGGGCTGGGCCACGGCTCTGCCGGCGGGGCCCGTCAGCCCAGGCAGCGACGAATTCAACGGTGAAACGGCCATGACTTCAAGCATCGTTGTGCCCAATGCTACCCAGCATTGTTTACCGATGGGTTTCCGCCCTGGCGTAGTGATTGCAGCGGCTAAGCTGAAATCCAGTCGTCGCCCCTTTCACCCAAGCGACCGACACTCTCCGCACCCAAGGCGCACCCGAGGCCATGAACTCAGCAACAGGCAAAACCAGTTCGGAAACCACCGGATTCACTCAATTGTTGCGTCAAGACAAGAAAAAGGGCTGTAAAAAAAACAAGTGTTCCAATTGGAAGGGAGGCCAGTGCAAGTGCGGCAGAGATTGAAATCGCCCCAGCTATTCCGCATAGGGAACCGCGCCAGAAGCTGGAGCTGAAGTGGAGAGAATGAACACCAGCACGTTACCGGGCTCCGATGTGGCGTCGGTCCGCATAGCAGAGATCCGGCCCTGGACGGGGCTGGTGTATTCAGCCAGCACCTCACCGAAGGCATTGCGCTGAATGGCCAGCTTTTGGCCGGCGCTAACGTTATCGGTGATCTTGACCAGCCATTCGATGAAACCTCCCTGGCTACTCACCACGGTATAAACATTCTTACCGATCAACACATTGGCGTCGACGGCGGTGCGCCCGATCGGGCCAGGAATCACGCCGTAGTGCTTGAAGACATTCAGCGTGCCATCTACGAATAGGGGAATCATGTCGAGATCCAGGCGCCGTGCCGGGCCAATCTCGGGGGTGAAACAGGGAATGCCAGCTTTGACGAAAGCGTTGTGCAGCACACTGGGATAGACCGGATTGTCCCAGATCAGCGGCACGGGATAGAGCATCATCATCGTCTTGACCTCCGGGATGCCCATGTCGCCGATGTGAAAAGCCGCAGCGTCGATGCCAGTGGTGCCCGTATGGAAATCAATCGCCAGATCGGTATTGGGCCTGAGCAGTCGATTAAATACAAGGCCGGCCTGGCGGCTGGCGGCACCGATGCCCTGTTCGTTGCCGGGCCACTCGCGGTTCATGTCGGTCAACTCCAGGCCCCGGCCCATACTGGGCCAGCGCCGCTGCATGCTCTCCACCGCGGGGCGGGCGATGTCGAGAACAGCCATCACGGTGCCTGTCATTTCAGCCGGCTTGAGGCGACCCATGATCGTCTGGACGGTGTGCACCGAACTCATCTCATCGCCATGGACGCCACTGGTCAAGGTGAAACGCTTGCCGGGCCTAATCCCCTTAGCCACAATCACCGAGACATACCAATACTGACCCGTGGCCATCTGCACACCCTGAAAATAGAGCAGGTGTTTGCGGCCTGGCTCCAGGTCGTCGGTATTGAGTGAACTCACCACTTTCTTGCCGTTGATCACATCCCCGGTGAAAACGGTCCTGACCCCACCGGCCTTGACCGCACCGCTCCTGACCCCAGCCGGCGCCGCGGCGGCGCTGGCCAGCTCTGGCGCCATGGCCAAGACCGCCAAGGCCCAGGGGGCGATCAGCAACGAATGGAGGCGGTGGCGGTGGTGGCCGCGGCGGCGGTTCAGGCTCAAGATCGGTGCAAAAAAGATCGATATCAATTTTATGGCCACGGCATTTCAATGATCCCAACAGACCTATTCATTGCCGCCATCACAACCAGGTCACCACCCCGCTGCCGATGTCGAACGAGGCACTGCGGATGCTGAGCTTGCCGGCAGCCACCGCCTCTTTGAGCACGGCGCTGCGGGCGGTGAGCTGGGCGGCGGCATAGCGGGCATTGCCCTCGATCGCCTGGGTGAGAGTGTCGCCGCTCTTGAGGTTCGCCCGGATCGGCTGCACCAGCACCTCCAGCAGCGGCGTGAGTGGCTCGCTGGCGATCGCCGCCTGCACGGCGCCACAGGTGCTGTGGCCCAGCACCACCACCAACGGCGTGCCCAGAACGGCGACGGCATATTCCAGCGAGGCGATCGCCTCAGCGAAGGCTGTGTTGCCGGCACTGCGCACCTGGAACAACTCACCGGACCCGCAGGCGAACAGCCAGCCCGGGTCCACCCTGGAGTCGGCGCAGGAGAGGATCGCCGCGAAAGGCTCCTGGCCCTTGGCCAGGGCGATCGGGTCGATCTGGCAGTTCTGCTCCCAGATGCTGTTGAGCTGGTGCATGCGCTGCTCCGGTGTGCCCATGGCGCTGGCGGTGGTCCAGGCCTTGGCGAAGCGGGCGTTGCCCTCCTGCAGGCGGGTGAGCGCATCCTTGGGGCTGCAGACCTGGAGGCTCTCGAGCAGCAGTTTCTCCGTCGTGCCAGCAGCCTGCGAAACCTCGGGACGCAACATTGAAAAGGCTGCCACTGCCATGCCGAGGGCAGAGCCCACCAGGATTTGACGACGGGCCAATATCACATCAAGGACGCACCAACCACCCCCTATCTGTAGCCACGCCAGCCCTCGCCGCTGCGTACCCCCCGTGCTTTGTCACCAAACAGCACGGCCGCCAGGCCCCTGCCACCGCCATGGGAAAATCCCCGATTGCTTGCCGTTCCCACCATGCGCAGCCACGGATGCGGCGATCTACGTGCCGACCACGCCGGCCAGGCGGTCCAGCTCTGCGGCTGGGTGGACCGCAGCCGCGACCACGGCGGCGTCATTTTCATCGACCTGCGCGACCGCAGCGGCAGTGTGCAGATCACCGTCGATCCAGAACTGGCCAGTGCCGATGCCAGCCTCCAGGCCGCCTGCGCCGCGGCCTTCGCCACCGCCAGCCACCTGCGCAACGAAACCGTGATCCAGGTGCAAGGAACGCTGCGGGCCCGGCCGGCCGCATCGATCAACGAACGGCTGGCCACCGGCGCCATCGAGGTGCTGGCCAGCTCGATCACCGTGCTCAATGCCGTCAAGGGCACCCTGCCCTTTCCCGTGTCAGTGCACGACGAGGAGAACACCCGCGAGGAGTTGCGCCTGCGGCACCGCTACCTGGATCTGCGCCGCGCCCGCATGAACCACAACCTGCGCCTACGCCACCGCACCGTGCAGGCGATCCGGGCCTTTGTCGAAGCCGAGGGCTTCATTGAGGTGGAGACCCCCGTGCTCACCCGCTCCACCCCCGAAGGCGCCCGCGACTACCTGGTGCCCAGCCGGGTCTGCGGTGGCGAGTGGTTCGCCCTGCCCCAGTCGCCCCAGCTGTTCAAGCAACTGCTGATGGTCGGCGGCCTGGAGCGCTATTACCAAATCGCCCGCTGCTTCCGCGATGAAGACCTGCGGGCCGACCGCCAGCCGGAATTCACCCAGCTGGACATGGAGCTCAGCTTTGTGGACCAGGAGCAGATCCTGGAGATCAACGAACGGCTGATCGCCGCCATCTGGAAGGCCGTCAAGGGAATCGAGCTGCCCCTGCCCTTCCCCCGCCTTACTTGGCACGAGGCGATGGAGCGCTACGGCACCGACCGGCCCGACACCCGCTACGGCATGGAGCTGGTGACCGTGTCGGATCTGGTGGCGGACATGGGCTTCAAGGTGTTCTCAGGGGCGGTGGCGGCCGGGGGTTCGGTCAAGGTGCTGCCGGTGCCAGGCGGCAACGACGCCATCAGCAACGTGCGCATCAAGCCCGGCGGCGATGTCTTCAGCGAGGCCCAAAAAGCCGGCGCCGGTGGCCTGGCCTTCATCCGGGTACGGGAGAACGGCGAAATTGACAGCATCGGCGCCATCAAGGACAACCTCAGCGAGGCCCAAAAGGCCGAGCTGCTGGAGCGCACCGGCGCCACCCCCGGCACCCTGCTGCTGTTCGGCGCCGGCGACACCGCCACGGTCAACAAGGCCCTCGATCGGGTGCGCCAATACCTGGCGCGGGAGCTGGGCCTGGTGCCCAAGGACCGCGACAACGACCGCTGGAACTTCCTCTGGGTGGTGGATTTCCCGATGTTTGAGTTCAACGCCGGCGAAAACCGCCTCGAAGCCCTGCACCACCCCTTCTGCGCCCCCAACAACGCCGACCTGGGCGATGACCCCGAGCGCTGGGCTGACACCCTGCCCACGGCCCGCGCCCAGGCCTACGACCTGGTGCTCAACGGCCTGGAGCTGGGCGGCGGTTCGCTGCGCATCCACGATTCGGCCCTGCAACGCCAAGTTCTGCAGGCCATCGGCCTGCCCCTGGAGGAGGCTGAGCGCCAGTTCGGCTTCTTGATGGAGGCCCTCGACATGGGCGCCCCGCCCCACGGCGGCATCGCCTTCGGCCTCGACCGCCTGGTGATGCTGCTGGCGGGCGAAGAGTCAATCCGCGACACGATCGCCTTCCCCAAAACCCAGCAGGCCCGCTGCCTGATGACCCGGGCCCCCGCCGATGTGGCCACCAAGCAACTCGAAGAGCTGCATGTGGCCAGCACCTGGGTAGAGGAGGAAGACTGACCCGCCGCCGAGCTGACCCATCTCCCAGCTGGACTGCCTCAGCCGCGGTCGATGCGCCGATAGCCAAACCAGTCGGGCTCCAGGGGCTGGGCCGGGGTGAGCGGATCGGCGATCAGGTGCACATGCCAGCCTTCGAGCAGGGTGATCGGCAGGCAATCGTCGATGGCATGGAGGTCATCGGTGTGGGGCTGCACTCCCCCCGGCACCGGCAACGAGCGGGCCCGGGCCTTGGCCGCCGGGGCCGAGGTCGCCACCACCAAGCCGAAGGCGTGCTGCTCGGCCAGCTGGCTGGGGTCGTAGCCGCCCCGATTGACGAACCAGAGCCTCTCGGGGCCGGCACTGGGTCCGCTGCGCAGCTCCACCCGCCAGCCGGCGACGGCGCGCACGGCCAGCCAACTATCGATGTGCAGGCCCCGTCGCCGCCCAAACCACTGCTGGCGCAGCTGGGGCAGGGTGTCCTCAATGCTGGTGCCCACCACAAAGCGGACGTCGTGCAGCTCAATGTGGCAGCCCTCGATACGACCGCCCAGCACCACCAGAAACAACTGCATGGCCATGGGCAGGGTCATGGGTATGGGCAAAGGGAAATGTGAACGGAAACGGCGCGAATTCCTAAGTCAAACCGGTGATTCTCGGCCAGTGTCTCTGCAGCGCTGCACATTGGTTACAACCATGGCCTGATCCCTTGCCCCCAGCCCTTTCCACCGACCTGGTGCGGCAATACCTGCGGGACATCGGCAAGGTCCAGCTGCTGACCCCGGAAGAAGAAGTAACCCTGGCCCGGCTGGTGCAACGGCGCGAACACCTGTTGGCCCAGCAGAGCCGCCCCGATCGGGGCAAGCCGCTCTCGGAGGACATGGTCGACCAGCTGGCCCAGGACTGCGGCCTCAAGCCCAGTGAACTGCGCCTGGCCCTGCACCATGGACGGCGCGCCAAGGAGCGCATGATCCAGGCCAACCTGCGGCTGGTGGTGGCGGTGGCCAAGAAGTACCAGCAGCGGGGCCTGGAGCTGCTGGATCTGGTGCAGGAAGGCACCCTGGGCCTGGAAC
>JBIIRU010000080.1:0-9417 GCA_044341355.1 Cyanobium sp.
CCAGCAATTCCCCCAGTCCCTGCAACCCTATCTTGATATGATCGAAGGCCAACGCATGGATGTGCGTTGCCATCGTTATACGACCTTTGCCGAACTTGAATTATATTGTTATCGCGTTGCCGGCACCGTTGGCTTGATGTGTCAGGCTGTGATGGGGGTGGATCCGGCCTACACCACAGCTCCGTGGAGTGAGCACCCCGATCCCACTGAGGCGGCTGTTGCCCTGGGTATTGCTAACCAGCTAACCAATATTTTGCGTGATGTTGGCGAGGATCGGGAGCGGGGGCGAATTTATCTTCCTCAAGAAGATCTTTTGCGATTTGACTATACAGAAGCCCAGCTCTTTGCCGGAGTCGTTAATGATAACTGGCGACGTCTGATGGCATTTCAGCTTGAAAGGGCTCGCTTTTGGTTTGCCCGCTCCGAGGCAGGGGTACGTTGGCTTTCTGCCGATGCCCGCTGGCCTGTGTGGACCTCTTTGCGCCTTTATCGAGGCATACTCGATGTGATAGAACGCCAGGATTACGACGTTTTCAATCGCCGGGCCTATGTGCCCACCGCAGGTAAAATCCTTGATCTGCCAGTGTCTTTTTTGGTGGCCCAGGTGCATTAATCCTGCCGGCTATTACTGATTGCCGCCTTCGCTTCATTCCCTCACGGCCAACCAGCGCCGCAGGATTGGGTTGACTTGCTCAGGGGATTCGTCGTGGGGACAGTGACCCAGTCCATCCAGAACAACGAGTTCTTGAATGCAGGAAAACTGTGCGGCCCAGCTTCTTGCTTCGTCGGGATCTTCCCAGGGATCCCTGGCTCCCCAGATCATGCGTACGGGCACTGAAAGGCGAGCCAGGTGGTCGGGGGCAAGGTGATCTTCGAACAGATTCACGAACCCGCGAAAGCTTTCCACCGCCCCGACATCGAGAGCTGGCTTTAGCAGGATCTCCACAAGTTCGTCATCAAGATTTGCGCCACTTGGGTATGCCTGGGCCAACACCTGACGAATGAAACTGGGTCGTCCCACAAAACGGAACAGGGGCTGCAGTATCCAGCGCTGACGAACCAGGCGTTTGACCAGCGGTCGGCTCAGCCGCTCCCATCCAGGCAGGCTGGAGAGGCGTCGCTCATCCAGGGTGCGCTGGGCGCAATCGATAAGCACTACCTGGAGGGGGGGGTGGCCTGCACTCTGGAGGCGATCGGCTGCCACCAGTGCCACGAGGGCTCCAATTGAATTGCCAACAAGCTGGACGGGGCCTGTAGGCACGACCTCCGCCAAGAAGGCCTGCACTTGGTCAGCCCAGAGGTCAAAGCAATATCTGACTGAACCGGCTTCAGCGGGCTCCCCGCTCAACTGCGAACGGGGTTTGTCACTGGCACCAAACCCAAGTAGGTCGAGGGCATAGATATCAAGCCCTGGATTGAGGTCCCCCATGGTGTGGCGCCAGTGGCCTACGCAAGCACCGAACCCATGGATCAGAACAACGGATCCTTCACCATTCTGGCTGACGTCCGTCGCTTCTTGGCGAATCCAATGAATACGGTGCGGTCCCCAACTCCAGGGGTCCGGCGAGCTGGCCGGACCAAAGACTGCCATCAGACTCCGACAGTCTGGTTGGCAAGTAGGTCCTTGAGTTTGGCGAGTTCGCCAGCCCAACGGGGGTCAGGGGCTTGGCTATCCACATTGTCAGCGTGCACGATCTTGTCGGCCGCACGACGCTGGGCAACGGGGGCCCCAGCGGCGGGACGTCGATCGGTCGGAGCTGCTCCGCGGGCGTCGCGCCGCTCAGAAACCTCAACACGCAGGGTATTGCCACCGAATTCGCGGCCATGCAATTGGCCGATCAGGGCCTCAGCCAGCTTCTCGTCATCGACGTTGGCAAAGCCGAAACCACGGCAGACGCCGGTCTCACGGTCAGTCACGGTCTTAAAACGAACGCCTTCGCCGACACCCTGGAACAGGGCCACCAGCTCGTTTTCATCAAAAGTCTGCGGCAGGTTGCCGACGTAGAGGCGAACGCTCATGGGAGTAAAGAGACGGAGAAGGAAGGCTCTGGCAGGCGGAGGAATCACGCCATTACATCAGATAGTTAATCACGCCACCCCCCCCTTGCCCTTGCCTGGAGCCAGCATGCCGCTTTGCTGCGGATCAGTTCCTGGTCATGGTTCTGGGCTGGTAGTCGGCCCATGGCCCGTTCCTGTTTCAAATAGTGCAAAAGTTGCCCCAGCAGCGGTCCGGCCGGAACCTGCAGCTGCTGTTGCAGGGTGTGGCCGTCCATGGGGGCAGCGGGGTGGAAGAGGGGGTCGTCGGGGTTGCGCCAACGTTCCAGGGCCGTTTCGGCCTGGCGGCGCTCTAGATGGAGCAGCAGGGCAGGTATGTCCGACTCCAGCTCAATTTGCAGGTTGAGGCGCTCGTCCTCCGCTAGCCGCTCCAGTTCGCCCCGGATCCCAGGCCCCTGGAGGCGTTTCAGCCAGTGGTGCAGGTTGCCGACTCTTTTCTGCAGGCGACGACTGGCCTGGAGTCGGATCAGGCTGGCCGTGTCGAACAACAGGGCGAGCCGTGCCACGGGGAGGGCGGTGAGCAATTCGTCTGGCGTGAGACCCCGGGCTTGGGCCTGTTCCGGCGTCAGCGCTTGCAGTAGAAGATCTGCACCTTGCGGGGGGGCGTCGCCAGCCAGCCAGGGTTCCAGCAGCCCGTAGTTCAGGGCCAGGGCCAAACTTTGATGGCCTGAGCAGCTGGCGGCCATGCGCTCCAGTTCGGCAAGGACCCGCTCTGGAGCCACTTGGGTCAGTCCGGCCCGGTGCTCACTGATCCAGCCTCCGCTCTGGCGATCGATCGACAGCGCCAGGCCCCCGACCAGTCGCATGCCCCGGAGCATCCGCAGGGGGTCTTCGAGCAGATTGGCCTCACTGAGGGCGCGCAGGCGGCCCGCGGCAAGATCCTGGAGTCCGTGGCAGGGATCGACCAGGACGGCCCCTGCCCTGCCCTGGGGCAGGGTCAGGGCGATGGCATTGATGCTGTAGTCACGCCGCTGCAGGTCCGCCGCCAACGTGGCTCCCTCCTGCCGGGCCAGATCCACGGTCCAGCCGCGGAGTATCAGCCGGGCGATCGACCGATCCTGATCAAGAACCACAACGGTTGCTCCAAGGCGTCGGGCCAAGGTCTGGGCCAGGCCGATCGCCTCCACGGGTACTACTAGATCTAGGTCTGGCCTGGCGACCAGTCGTCCCAGCAGGCCGTCCCGCACCGCTCCCCCCACCAGGGCACTGCCCTGGGGCAGATCCTGGAACGGGATCGGCCATTGGGGGGGGTCGAGCAGCTGCCACAGGGCCCCGGCCTGATCCCCCGGCGGCAGGGTCAGAATGGAATCAAGGACGGGGTCTGGCGGCATGTGCATTTGTGTCGATTGCCACTGGGTCGACCGATGCCAGGCCTACCACGCCGTCGAACGTCAGCATGGGGCACCCCATCTCAGCGCAGCCCCGGATTGGCAGCCCCGAGATCCTCGTATCCATGTGCAAGTAAGGGATCTACCGGACGGAGGCGTGGGAGTGGAATGGGATGTGCGCGGTTGCGCCGACTTCCGCTGCGAGCTGGGCCGCTGGAGCCGCCTGCGCCCTGGGCAGGCCTTGCCCGCATGACGACCGCAGCGCCTGATTCCCGTCGTTGGTTGTTGGCCTTGCACAGCTGCAGTGACCTGCTGGGGGTCGGGTTACAGCCCCTTGGCCAGACCGAGGGGCCTGTGCTGGCGATCTTTCCAGGAGGGCGGGACCTCTCCAGTGCTCTCTTTGGCGCCATTGAGCAGGTCCTGCCCGCTGCGGCCTGGCCCTCCCTGGGTCGCTTGGCGGTGGCGATAGGGCCTGGGGGGTTTACCGGCACCCGCCTCACCGTGACCCTGGCCCGTACCCTGGCCCAACAACTGGGGATTCCTGTCGATGGGGTCGGCAGTTTCCATCTGATTGCCCAGCGCGTTTTGGCCGAAGGCCAGAGCCCCGGATCTGATCCGGTCGCCCTGGTGCAAGAGCTGCCACGCCATGGATTGGTGGCCGGTCTTTATGGTCTTGATGCTTTGGCTCCAGGCGGTGTGGCCGAAGTGAAGATTCCTCGCTTGTATCGCAACGAAGCTGATCTGGAGGAGGCGATGGGGGCAGCACTGCGGCACCCGGCCGTGGCCCTTTTGCCACAGGATGTCGAGCAGCTCTTGCGCCATTCCCAGGCGGCGGCCCTGGCCCAAAAGCCCGGTCCCTGGCAATCGGTTTTGCCTATTTACCCCACCAGTCCGGTTGAGGTTGGGCTCCCTTGAGCCGAACTGTTGCTTCCCGGCGGGCCCAGCGACCGTCTCCCCCGAATCGGATCGCCAGCGATCCCCAGGGTAGAGCCCGGCTCCGCAGGCATCGACGCAGCCGGTGCCTCACCAAGTTCCTGCTTGTGGGCGGGTTGGTCCTGGTGTGGCTGTCGCGGGGGTGGTGGTGGCCCTCACCGCCTCCTCCCCAGATGATTCTTGTGTTGGGTGGCGACACCCAGCGGGAAGTCTTCGCTGCCCGATTGGCCCATGAGGATGGCTTGCCCGTGATCGTTAGCAGCGGCAGCAACCCTGAATACGCCCATTGGCTGTTCCGAGAGCGGGAGGGCCTGGCGCCGGATCAGGTGCAACTGGACTACCGGGCCAGGGACACCCTCAGTAATTTCACTTCACTGGTCGATGACCTGCGCCGGGCCCGGATCCGCCATGCGCTACTTGTCACCAGCAGTGATCACATGAATCGGGCCCTACTGGTGGGCCGGATCGTGGCCGGCAGCCGGGGCATCAAGCTCACGCCGGTGCCCGTGCCCTGCGGCCAGCGTTGTGTGGTGGAAGGCAGGCGCAAGGTCTGGGGGGACGGGGCCCGGGCCCTGCTGTGGGTGATCAGTGGCCGCGATCTGAGGGGCTGGGCGGCAAAGCGGTTGCGGTCCCTGGGACCCTAGGGGGCTGGAATCGCTTGAGCTGGATCGGACCGGCGTCGAGAAGGTCGTTGATTTCTCGCTGCAGGGCCTGCGTCGTGGCGTCCAGGTCGCCACGACGGCGGGAGGGGGGTGGGGGGATCAGGTGCCCAATGCGGATATGCACAGGCACCAGCCGCAAGCCGCCGCTGCGGCCCAAGGCCCGGTTGCTGTTGAGAATGGCCACCGGCAGGAGGGGTACCCCCAGTCGTGCCGCCAGCAGGGCGGCCCCTGGTTGGGGGGCGTGGACCCGACCATCTTCTTGGCGGGTGCCGTCCAGAAACACCCCGGTGGCCCAGCCCTGGGCCAGCCGTTCACTGGCGGTGCGGAGGGCTTCCCGGTCACTGGCACCGCGGGCAACTGGGTAGGCACCGCAGGCTTTGATCAGGGGCCCGAGCAGGGGGACCCGGAACAATTCCTCCTTGGCCATGAAGGCCACTGGGCGGCCGATGGCGTGGCTGATGAGCGGCGGGTCGAGGTGGGAGCCGTGATTAGCGACCACCACAAGTCCTCCGATCCGGGGCACATGGCCCAGGCCGGTGGTACGGCCCCGGAGCAAAATTCGGTAGATCGGCCAGACCAAAAGGCTGCTTATCAATGTGTAACCCAGGTCGGGTTGGGGACTGCCCAGCAGCGCCGGGCGCTCTAGTCGCCGCTGGGCCATAGGGCCTGGTATGGCCACTAGCCCAGATCCGTCGCTGAAGCGACCTGGCGACATCGGAGACCCGGGCAGCCGCGCTTGATCAGGCCGCTGAGCACGTTGCCTGGACCGATCTCCACCGCCTCATCGATGCCTTCGCGGCCGAACCGCTCCATGGTTTCCCGCCAGCGCACCCCTGTGGTCATTTGTCGTAGCAGGCGTTGCTTGAGCAAGCCGGCATCGGTGCTGGGGCTGGGATCGGTGTTGCTCAGCACCGGGATGGTGGCTTCGGCGAAGGGCACCGCCTCCAGATCCAAGGCAAAAGCAGCCGCGGCTTGGGCCATGAAGGGCGAATGGAAGGCCCCGGAGACCGCCAATGGGATCGCCCGCTTGCAGGCGAGGACCTCGCTCACGACGCTCACCGCTTCAGGGCTGCCGGACAGCACAACTTGGGCCTCGCTGTTGTCATTGGCAATCACCACCCCTTCGGTGGCGTCTACCAGCTGCTCCAGCTGGACCCTGTCAAATCCCATCACGGCGGTCATCGCGCCACCGCCGGCCGCGGCCATCAGCTCGCTACGCCGTTGCATCAAGTCGAGTCCGGTCTCGGCGTCGAACACGCCGGCGGCATAGAGGGCCACCAATTCCCCCAGGCTGTGACCCGCCACCAGGGCGGGCTGTGGGCCTTTGGCCCGCAGGGCATCCACCAGCAGGCTCTCGATCACAAAGAGGGCGGGCTGGGTGTTGCGTGTGTCGTTGAGGTCTGAGGGGCCGCTTCCCCAGGGGTCATCGCTGCCGGCGCAGATGGCCAGGAGATCCCGTCCCAACTTTTTGGAGGCCAAGGCGAAGCGCTGGGCGGCGCCGGGCAGATCCATCACTCCTTCTGCCATGCCTAGTTTCTGCGATCCCTGTCCAGGAAAGACCCAGGCAACTGCCATGCACCCTCATGCCAACTGAACGGCAGGAGATTACGGCCCAGCCCTTCGACCTGGTTTCCTGGTCAATGGGGTGGACCGCCCCAGCGCAGCAGGGCCCCACCCCAGCTCAGGCCAGCCCCAAAACCGCTGCTGGCGATCAGATGGCCCGGCCGGATGCGGCCATCGCGTACGGCTTCATCGAGCATCAGGGGAATCGTGGCGGCGGAAGTGTTGCCGTAGGTCGCCAGGTTGCTGAGAACCCGCTGCCGCGGGACCGCAACACGATCGGCCACAGCGTCAAGGATCCGTTGGTTTGCCTGGTGTAACAGCAACCAGTCGAGTTGCTCAGCCGCCAGGCCCGCTTGCGCAAGTAGGTCGGCGAGCACTATGGGCACTTCGCGGACAGCGAACTTATACACCTCCTGACCATTCATGGCAATGGTGCCGAAGCCCCCCACTTCCCTGGATAGGTCTTCGACCAGGGGGAGGCGGGCGTTACTGCGGGCCAGGGTGAGACAGCTGTTGCGCTGGCCATCCGAGCGCATGCGGAAGGCCACAAGGCCATCCTGCTGGGCTGGGCAGGCTTGCAGGGCGACTGCCCCGGCCCCGTCGCCGAAGAGCACACAGGTGCGCCGGTCATCCCAGTCCACCCATCGACTCAGCAGGTCGGCGCCGATCACCAGCACCTTGTCCATGCTGCCGCCCCGGATGAACTGGGCGGCGGTGATTAGAGCGAATAGAAAGCCGCTGCAGGCCGCAGTCAGATCAAACGCCACAGCCCGATGGGCACCCAGGACCGCCTGGATCCGGGGGGCGGTGCCGAACAGGTCGTCGGGGCTGGAGGTAGCTAATAGGATCAGATCCAGGTCCTCAGCCTGCCAGCCCGCCAGATCCAGGGCGGCTTGGGCGGCGGCACTGGCCAGGCTGGTCAGGGATTCGCTTGCGGAGGCGATTCTGCGGCTGCCGATGCCGGTGCGATCACGAATCCAGTCATCGTTGGTGTCAACCCGTCTGCTGAGCAAGTCATTGCTAACCACGCTCCGCGGTAGGCAACTACCACAGCCAACCAATTCCATGCCGCGAGGGGGCAGGAGCTGGGGGAGGTTGCTCAATTCAGGCGCGCTGAGCACCACTGAGGACCGGCCCATCGTTTGGTCAGTCAACCACAGGTTGCCGCGGGTTGCGGGGTCGATCCCAGGTCATGGAGGTCATCCATGACCCGATGGCTGGCGGCGGAGTGCGCCAGGCGCAGGGCGCTTACGACCGAGAGGGCCTTGCTGCTGCCATGGCCGATCACGCAGATGCCATTGACTCCAAGCAACAGGGCGCCGCCATGTTCGGCGTGGTCGAGGCGCTTTTTGATCCGCACCAGATTGCTGCGCAGAAAGGCGGATCCCACCTTGCCGCGACGACCCCTGGGCAGTTCGGCCCGCAGGACGTCAAGCAGCACGCCCCCCACGGATTCGAGGAATTTCAACAGTACATTGCCCGTGAATCCATCACACACCACCACGTCGAAATCGCCGGAAAGCACATCCCTACCCTCGCAGTTGCCAGCGAAGTGCAGGCGGGTTTCAGCGGCTAGCAAGGGGTGGGTCTTGACGGCCAGGTCGTTGCCCTTGCATTCCTCCTCACCGATGTTGAGAAGGCCGATGCGGGGTTGACTCACCTGCAGCACATCTCGGCTGTAAATATTGCCCAGCAGTGCGAACTGGTGCAGCCAGGCGGGTTTGCAGTCGGTGTTGGCCCCCACGTCCAGCACCAGCACCTGTTGATCGGGATCACGGGTGGGGAAAAGGGCGCCGATGGCCGGTCGCTCGATGCCGTTGAGGCGACCCAATCGAAAGATGGCTGCCGCCATGACGGCACCGGAGTTGCCGGCCGAGTAAATGGCGGTTGCTTCCCCACTCTTGACCATGTCCATGGCCATGTTGATGCTTGCGTCGCGCTTGCGGCGCACGACGGTGGCTTCGTCATGCATCGCCACTGAGGGGCCACTGGGAACCAAGCTGATCAACCCCCGGGCAAGGGCCCCTTCGAGGGCTTCGCGCAGTCCATAGGTATCGATGCAACGGTGCAGGGGCTCGCTTTCGGCGACGAAGCGGATACGCACGGGCAGCCGCTCCACGGCCATGAGACAGCCCTCAAGGATGGCCCCCGGGGCGTTGTCGCCCCCCATGCCATCGACGGCCACCCAGAGGCGCTGGTGGTCATCGATGACGGTGTCTTCACCATCGATGCCGCTTTGCTGCAAGCGCCGCAGGGGATCGAAGACGAGGGGTTGCAACACGTTCCCGGCCACGGAGGTGGCGGCACCGGCCACAGATGTGGCCGCACCGGCCACGCTGCCAGCCATGGATCCGGCCATTGACGCTGATCCCGCCAGGGAGGTGATGGCGGCGTTGCGTCGATACCAGATCACCAGGCGCCGGATCGTGCGATTCGGCTTGGTGCGCCGGCTTGTCATCCGCCGGACGGCCGGTCGGATCGGGTCAGGCTCCTTCGGTGGCAACGGGTTCAACGATGCGCTGGAACAGATAGCCGGTGCCCCGGGCCGTGAGGATCAGCTCGGGGTTGGCTGGATCATCCTCCAGTTTGGATCGCAGCCGGGAGATGTGGACATCCACGACCCGGGTATCGACGTGACGTTCTGGTGTGTAGCCCCAGACATCCTTGAGGATTTCACCGCGGCTGAAGGGTTCTCCCGAACGGCTCACCAGCAGTTCAAGCAGGCTGAATTCCATGCCGGTCAGGCGGATGCGTTCTTCGCCCCGATAGACCTGGCGTTTGTTGGTATCGATCCGGAGACTGCCCACCTGGATGACGCCGGTGTTGGGCAGGCCAGCCACCTGTTCTTTCTCAACCCGCCGGAGCACGCAGCGGAT
>JBIIRU010000361.1:0-2704 GCA_044341355.1 Cyanobium sp.
CCTGGCGCCTCAGCGCCCGGGTTCTGCGGGCCCTTGATTGGGCCATGGCCTGGGCGGACCGTCCCGAGGCGGTGAGGGTTCTGGCGGAGCAGCGTCTGTGGTGGCCAACCCAAGCGATCCAGCTGGAAGGGGAGTCCTGGCAACCCCTCGGGCTGCACAGTGATGGGGGGGCGGTACTTAGCCGCCAGGGAAGGATTCGGGTGTGGCACCGGCGTTTTGACTAGGGCCCTGACCCCCCACCCCCCAGGGGTAGATATCCCCTGGGGCTGGGCCATTAGATTGGCTCGGCTCAGCAGGGATTGCTGTCCCCCCTCCTTTTCCATGGCTCCCCGGCCCTCCCATCTGTTGTTGGCCCTGACATCCCTGGGGATGCTGCCTTTCTTTGTCAGCATCCCTTTGGTGCAGGCCCAGCCGGAAACGATGGTTCCGCCTGCCTCATTGGAGGCTCCAGTGGCGGTGCCCTCCTCCCAGGGCGCCGACCCTGCAGCCTTGGCGCCTGCCTCCGGTGGTGGGGCAATGCCGTCGGCGGCCGAGCCGGCGCAGCCGGCCCCGGAATCTGTGCGGGCGCCGGAACCGATGCGCGCCCGTCCACAGGATTGGCCGCCCGAGACTCCCCGTCGATTTGATCGCAGTCTCGATGCCTTGGTGCGTGATCGGGTCATCACCCCCCGCGAAGTCCAGATCCGCGTCCACGATGGTTTGGCTCGGCCCCTCAGCCCCTCTGTCCGGGAAGAAGGTTGCAGCAGTGGAGCATTCAGTACCCGAGAGTGTGGCGGTCGAGCTGCTGTTCAATTCCGACCCCGGGACGGCGGTTCGCCGGCTTTTCTGGGGGAATCCCAAGCCGGCGGCTACCGCCCATGGGGCGGCGGCGAAGGGGCGCCACGCTCGGCGGTCGAAGCGGCGCCATTACCGCCCATTTCCGTGCCGGTCTCGGCCTTGCTCTCGGGTGCAGGAGGCAGCTTCCGCCTGACTGATGTCTTCCGGGTAACGCCGCGGCCGGGTCCGATTGGAGGTAACGGCAATGCCAGGCCCCTTTTTCCATTAATCGGTTCGGCGGTCACTACCAGCAATTTTGGCTGGCGTCTGCATCCGGTGCTGGGGAACTGGATTATGCACAGCGGCCGAGATCTGGCCGCCCCCGAAGGCACCCCGGTGGTGGCGGTCCTGGCTGGCAAGGTTGTCAGCAGTGGGCTAGCTGGGGGCTACGGCCTGGCGATCGAAATCGAGCATGGTGGCCTTCAGCGTCGCACCCTTTATGGCCACCTTTCCGAGCTTTACGTTAAGGAGGGGGCGCGGGTTAACCAGGGCGAAGTGATCGGACGGGTGGGCAGCACCGGCTTGAGCACAGGGCCCCATCTGCATTTTGAACTGCGTATTCCCCAGGATGGCGGTTGGGTGGCCATCGATCCTGGCGATTTCGACGCCAGTGGCTCTCCTTTGCTTGGCCGGTTAGCTGGCCTGGCGCTGCCGGGAGGCGCAGGTGGCTTAACTGCCAACAGTTCCCCGGGCTCCGTTGCACCCGCAGGCGATGCGGTGGCCCTGCTGATGGGAGAACTGCTGCAAACGCTTGAGCGTCCCCGATTCGCCTCCAAGCCAGGGATCAATCCTGGCGTGGCCCTTCGCCCCATGGTTCCCACCCCGCCTGTGGTCGCAAGCAAGGTACCCCAGGGTTGATCTATAGGGCCGCATGGCCAAGGGATTGGGCCAAAAAGCCTGGCAAGGTTCAGTGGGCGATCCGTCCGTCGCGAAAGTGAATGATCCGCTGAGCCCGTTCCCCGACCTCCTGCTCGTGGGTCACCAATAAAATAGTCATCCCCTGGGCGTTTAGGTCATCGAAGATGGCCAAAACTTCTTCTGTGGTGGTCGAATCCAGGGCTCCGGTCGGTTCGTCGGCGAGGAGAAGCGAGGGCCCGTTGATGATCGATCGCGCAACGGCCACCCGCTGTTGCTGACCTCCTGAGAGTTGATTGGGTCGGTTGTCCAGCCGGTGGGCCAAGCCAACTTTTTCGAGGGCGAGTTTGGCTCGCTGGCGTCTCTGCTCCGCAGGAACGCCTGCATAGATCATCGGCAGCATCACGTTTTCCATGGCCGTCAACTGGGGCAGCAGATGGAATTGCTGGAAGACAAACCCGAGTTTCTGGTTGCGAAGATCGGCTAATTCGTCATCACTGAGAGTTTCGACCGGCACCCCATTGAGGTGATAGCTGCCGCTGGTCGGCATGTCCAGGCAGCCAAGAATGTTCATGGCCGTGCTCTTGCCCGATCCGGAGGCCCCCATCACGGCGAGATAATCACCGTTGTTGACCGCCAGACAAAGATCGTTGAGGGCATGAACGGTTGTGTCGCCGCTGCCGTAGATCTTGTTGACGTGAATCAGCTCCGCCACTGGGGGCGCTGATGGACCTGGAGCACTCACCCAGGCGGGCAGGGTAGGTGAAGGTTTCATCCCAGACCTGCCGCAGGGAGGGCGGCAATGGCCCGTTGCAGAATGGGAGTGCCGCTGACGGCAGCATTGGCCCACTCAAATAGGGGACTGGAGAGCACCCCGCCAACCGCAGTGACCAAAACACAGGCCACCAGGGCGGTCCGCAGGGATTGCATACCAGAAAGATTCCAGCTGATTGGCGGGTAAGCCTTAACCACATCGGAAGCTTCTTGGGGCTCTTTGACCACCATCATCTTGATAACAGATATATAGTAATAG
>JBIIRU010000362.1:0-2701 GCA_044341355.1 Cyanobium sp.
GTGTCAATCACAAGGCGCCGCGGGATGGGAGCCAGGGCCTCCAACATTTCGGGGGGTTCGTCCAGGCTGCTGTTCCACCACACCCAGCAGGGCAGTTCCGGGGCGACCAAAGGCTCGATCAGGGGAAGGGCCTGGTGCAGGGAACCCATGCCTCCCCGGAGCACCACGACATCGCCGCAGGCTGCCCCAGCCCCCCCCTCTTCGGGCAGGGGGCAGTAGGCCGCCACCAGGGTTTCGAGGCGATGGTCCGCAGCCAGGGTCGGCGCCACGGTGATCAGGCGTCTTGGCATCTGGGCACTGATCGCGCTGGCCACGAAGCGTCCCCGCAGATCTTCGGCTCTGTGGTCGCCTGGCAGCTGGCCGAGGCGCCAGGCCAGGGCGGGATCCATCGGAGCGGTACTGGGTGGCAGATCCAAGGCCGCTACGGATGTGCGCGCCGCTTCAAGCAGTTCGGTGCTCAGCAAGCCGGTGATCGGTCCATCGAGACGGCCACTGCGGATCAGATGCTGCTCAAGCCAGGCCGGATCCCAGACCACCAGGGTGAAGGTGGCGGCACCGTTGCTGCCGGCCAGATCGCCACTCCATAGTTGTTCGAGATAGGAGGTGACATCGGCGGGGGGAAGCTCCAGGGGGGCCTGGAGCGTTAGCTGGGCAGACATGGCTCGCGGCTATTGGAATCGGTTGGCAGGAAATCGGCGTGCATGGTCCCGGTGTTTCAGGGCCGTCGCCAGCTCAAACCGTCATCGGCCAGCAGGGAATCGGCGGCGGCGGGTCCCCAGGTTCGAGCTTCGTAGGGATGGACCGGCAGTCGCCAGGGGGCCTCTTCGATCAAAGCGAGTAGGGGGGTATAAAGGCGCCAGGCGGCTTCCACCTCATCGCTGCGGGTGAACAGGGTGGGTTCTCCCAGCATGGCGTCGGCGAGCAAACGGACGTAGCCCTCGTCGGAAGGTTCACCGAAGGAGTCGTCGTAGTTGAAGGCCATGTCCACGGGGCGGCTGCGCATGCCGGAGCCCGGGGCCTTGACCTCAAATTTGATTTCGGCGCCTTCATCGGGCTGAATCCGCAGGATCAACTGGTTGGGGGTGGGTGCCCCCCCGGCGGCATCAAAGAGATGGACCGGGGCCTTGCGGAAGGTCAAGACCACTTCAGAGAGCCGTTTGGGTAGCCGCTTGCCGGTGCGTAGATAAAAGGGCACCCCCTGCCAACGCCAGTTATTGATGAACACCTTCATGGCCACATAGGTTTCAGTGGTGCTGTTGGGGTTCACTCCCGGTTCCTGGCGGTAACCACTCAGGGGACGGCTGCTGGTGCCACCGGGTCCGTATTGACCCCGCACACAACATTTCCAGGCTTCATTTTCATCGGCCAAATGGGCAGCTTGCAAAACCTTGGCTTTCTCATTGCGAATCGCTTCAGGATCGAAGCGACCAGGCGGTTCCATTGCCGTTAGGGCCAGGATCTGGGTGAGGTGGTTTTGCACCATGTCCCGCAGGGCACCGGAGGATTCGTAATAGCCGGCCCTTTCCTCAACGCCAACGGTTTCGGCAGCGGTGATCTGCACATTGGAGATATAATTACGATTCCAGATTGGCTCGAAGATCGTGTTGGCAAAGCGCAACACCAGGATGTTCTGAACTGTTTCTTTGCCTAGATAGTGGTCGATGCGAAAAACCTGGCTTTCCTTCGCACAGGACTGAACGATGCGGTTCAGGTGCAGGGCGCTGCCGTAGTCACGGCCGAAGGGTTTTTCGATGACAATGCGACTGCGATCGGCATCGGCCAGCAGCCCGGCAGAGGCAAGAGCTTTACAGCCGCTGCCATAGAACTCTGGCGAAACAGAAAGATAAAAGGTGCGATTACCCCGGGTGGCCCGCAGACGATCGATGGCCTCTAGCCTCTGGCCCAGGCGAACCATGTGATCGTTCTGCTGGAGATCGACCGGCTCGTAAAACAGTCCCTGGGAAAACTGCTCCCAAGCCTGCAGGTGTTCGCCGATCTCGTCCTTGAGGGACTCCTGCATCCGCTCACGGAATTCAGTGTCGCTCCAGGGGCGTCGAGCGCAACCGAGAATGGCAAATTCGCTGGGCAGACGCCGCTGGCGAAAGAGCTCGAACAGCGCCGGAATCAATTTGCGGTGGGTGAGATCGCCGCTGGCCCCGAAGATCACCAGGCATTGGGGGGTGATCACCCGTTCCTGGCGGAGCCCGACCCTGAGGGGATTGGTGAGGATGGAGGTCATCGGCGGGCTTGCACTGCTCCAGGTTTAACGGCTCAGGCTCGGTTTGGCTCGTCACGCCGGCCTGGAGTGTGTTCGAACACTGATGGGATCAGTAGGTTTCGACGTGCCAGCGCTCGGCTTTTTTCAGCTGGGGACGCAGCTCGGCCCAATTGAGACCCTTGGCAGCAGCGGCCGCCGTCATCGCTTCGTCAATGCCCGGCTCCATGCCCCGCAGACCGCACATATACACATGGGTCTTGGGATTCTCAATCAAGGTGAAGATCTCTTCGGAATGCTCTAGAACCCGATCCTGGATATACATCCTTCCCCCTTTGGCGTTCTGTTGCTCGCGGCTGATGGCTTTGGTGTAACGGAAGTTCTCAGGGAAGTCGGTTAAATAGCGCTGCAGGTCTTCTTCGTAGAGCAGGTTGGCAGTTTTGGGTGCTCCCATGAACAGCCAGGCCTTACCGGCGAACTGATATT
>JBIIRU010000081.1:0-9294 GCA_044341355.1 Cyanobium sp.
CTCTAGACCTGGGCAAAGCTTGGGGATCCAAGAGGTTTTCAACCCAACAACTTCAGTGGCGGCCGCTTTCAAAAAGCGTGCGAGGATTGCCGTCGGGACTGACAAAGGCCGAGGGATCCAGGATCCAGCGTTCAATCAACTCCTCCAGCCGACGCTGGGACTGGTGATCAAGCACCGATGTCCGGCGCAGGGCATGCAGGTAGCCGTCGGCATAGAGCCTGAGCTCCGATGGGCTGTGGTACCTGTCAGCCAGGCTCTGGAGCGCATCGCAGAGGGATTGGAACTGCCGGATGGCGTCGGGATGTTGCAGCGCGGTCATGACATGGGCAAGCCCTTGCTCCTATTCTGCAACCTCAAGGGCGCGGTCGCGAATTTGTCCAATAGCGCAAAGAAGCGGGGGGACGGTTTGAAAGGCATCGCCTGATACTCAAAGGTCAGGTTTATTTCCGCTAATATTAAATTGATTTACTTTGAACCAGGAGCTGCCAACCCCTGCCATGGCTGAGCCGAATGCTAATGACAACGGCGGCCATCCCAAGCGGGTGTTGGTGGTCGATCCCCACGCCACTTTGCGGACAGTTCTTGCCCAACGCCTTCGCCAAGATGGCCACATGGCGGCAGCTGTCGCCACGGCTGTCGAAGCGATTGAACTCTGCCAAGAACTCTCCCCCGACCTGTTGGTGAGCGCCGAGCTGCTGGAGGAAACCTCGGCCCTGAGGCTGGCCGCCCAATTGCATTGCCCCGTGATGGTGCTCACGGCCCGATCCGGATCAGAACCGATTGTTTCTCTGCTGGATGCGGGAGCGGATGATGTTTTGCGTAAACCGTTTGGCCTGGAGGAACTGGCCGCCCGCTGCCGCACCCTTCTGCGACGCAGTGGCATTGGTTTGCAGGAGCGGGTTTGTGTTGGCCCCCTGGAAGTGCACCTGTTGCTGAGACAGGTAACCCTGCGGGACCAGCCCGTGGAACTTAGCCCTAGGGAATTTGCCCTGCTCTGCGCTTTGCTGATGCCCCCTGGCGTAGTGCGCACCCGCCAAGAGTTGCTGCGGATGGCCTGGCCTCCCTTCAGTGGCGGCCCCCGTTCGGTCGATACCCAGGTGCTCACCCTGCGACGCAAGCTTGAGCAGGCTGGATTGGGAGAAGGGGGTGGCATCGAAACCATGCGCCAACAGGGTTATCGCTTTAGCCTCGACACCCTCCCTGATCCGACAGACATGCCACCTAATGTTCAGATCTCTTTGGCGCCGGCCTTAGCTGGTCAAGCCGATCCTCCTCCGCTCCGTTACTAGGGAATGACAGGGTGAGGTAAGCCAAGCAAAGCTAGGCTTTCAAAGAGCAGCAACAACCCACTGAACACGGCCAATAATTGATAAGTCCATGGGGGCGTCAATCGCTGAACGTCCCCTACATCCAAGCCAGTGGCCGACGAGAACCGGGCCAGAAAGTCTTCAAAATGGGTGATTCGCTGGGGTAAAAGCCAGGACTTAGTTTTGCCAGCGGTGTCCGGGGACGTGCGCACATAGAACACTCTGCCCCCTTGGCTAGTGGCAACAGAATTGAGGGCTTGAATGTCTCCCCAGGCAAGACTCCAGCCTCGACGCAGAAGCCAACTGCACCAAGCAGGATGACCAACCCGGATTCCAGTGTCAGCGATTTCTACCTGCTCGCTGGTAGCCGCCAGCACCAGCAAGAAGCCAAGCAACACGGCAGTACCAACTGGCCACCGCCAGTGGATTGGGGCCAGCAGGGGTAAAGGCAACACCAAGGCTCCATAAAGGCCCAGCAGGCCATAACGAATCAGGGGTGCCATCGGGTAACGATGCACACCGGCGGCGGACTGCATCTCCTTCATCGGTATCTCCTTCATCGGTCCTGATCAGAACCGGGGAGAGGTTCGATCACAGCAGCCGGTTGGTAGAGGCCGCCAAACACCTCCTGCTCACGACCCTTCCAGAACGGCCCCAGACGCATCAGATCGGCATGGGCATCGGCAAGCGTCGCAACATAGTCCTCCGGCGTCATGGAATCCCGCTGCTCCTTAATCTTCACCAGACGCAAAAGATGCCACATCCAGGGCTTACCCAGCTGGCCTCGGGCCTCCAGATACTTGGCCAGATCGGCGGAACTGGGCAACGGCGCTGCACTCATGGGCTGGATTTCCTCGGGAACCAGGCTATGGAGCCAGGGGCTTGGTCGTGGCCAGGCTGGCGAACAGATCAGGGCGGAGATCCTCCAGATAGCTGGTCCCCAGCGGATGGGTCGGGCCGTATTCAGCCAGGAAGCAGTCGGCAACGAGGAGGGTGGGCTCCGCCCTGGCGCGGCACAAAGGACATCTCCATGGGGACCGCAGATGATGCTGTTGCCCAGGTAGGAGGCCTTCACGCTGCCGTTAACTGATTCCTCACCACAACGGTTGGCATAGGCCACAAAACAATGGTTTTGGAAAGCATGGGCCGGAATCAAGGTGCGGGAGACATCGGGGTAGGGGCGGTCTGTGCGTTCACCATTGCTGAGCTGGGCCCAGGCATCAGCTGCGGTGGGAATCAGCAGAAGTTTGGCTCCTCGCAAGGCCAAAAGGCGGCTGAGTTCAGGGAATTCGGCTTCATAACAATTCAACAATCCCACGGGCACACCATGGACCTGCTGTACGGTCCAGGCTGGTCCCTCCTCTGGCTGGAGGTAACCGGGGGTCCAACAACGTTTTTCGTCAGGGCCCCACAGATGGGTTTTGCGGTAATTACGCAACAGAGAGCCATCGGCACCGAACAGGGCAATGGCGTCATAAAAACTTTCGACGCCGCCGACTATGGCCCGTTCCGGATAGGGACAGCAGACCGCCAAACCATGGCGACGAGCGGCGGCGGCCACCCTGGCCAGGCTGGAACCGTCCACAGACTCGGCCAAGCTGCTGACCGCATCTGGGGTGAGCAGATAGCCGCTGAGATAGAGCTCGGGGAACACAAGTAGCTGAACTGCCTGGGCCGCCGCAAGGCCACAGACAGCTTCCAGGCGGGCAAGGTTTTCGAGAACTGCCGCTTCACTGCCCGCCTGGCCAGGACCTTGCCAGAGGGCCAGGCGAATTCCCAAGCCTGGCTCGGGGGGAGCGGCACGCAGAAAGGCCTGGATGCGGTATTGCAACTTCACGCAGAAATTTGCATGCATGAACAGGGCAGATAGCAGCCGATCGCCACTAACTCGACGATACTATAGATTCAAATCCAACCGGACCATGGTAGCTCAAAACCGATCCAAACACATTGGCGTCCATAGCGGACTGAGCAATAAACTGAGCACTATAAATTTGCCCATGGAAATACTACGCCACGAACTTGCAGATCATGGTGTTGATGCCGAATTGGCCTACGATATTATTCATGAGCATTTAATGCTTGACGGCAATTCAAGGCTCAACTTAGCAACTTTTGTCAGCACTTGGATGGAGCCTCAGGCAAGGCGCCTAATGGAAGAATGCGCCGATAAAAATATGATTGATAAAGATGAGTATCCCCAGACAGCCGAAATTGAAGAACGCTGCCTCAAGATCCTTGCCAACCTCTGGCACGCTCCCGATCCCGATGCGGCCATCGGTACATCCACCACGGGCTCAAGTGAGGCCTGCATGCTGGCTGGGCTGGTCATGCGTTGGCATTGGCGCCAGCAGCGACGATCCCAAGGCAAAGACACGAATCGACCTAATCTTGTCATGGGTACGAATACCCAGATTTGCTGGGAGAAATTCTGCGTGTATTTCGATGTTGAACCCCGACTCGTGCCGATCCAACCCGATCGACTCCAATTAAGTGCCAGCGAAGCTGTTGCCCTTTGCGACGAACATACGATCGGTGTCATCGGCATACTTGGCAGTAATTTTGATGGCAGTTACGAACCGATTGAAGAGCTACAGCAACGACTAGATGGTCTCCAAGAGCACAGTGGCCTCAACATTCCAATCCATGTTGATGGAGCCTCCGGCGCCTTTGTTGCTCCATTCAACTCACCACAATTAATCTGGGATTTTCAGCTCGATAGAGTGGTTTCGATCAATTGCAGTGGCCATAAATATGGCGGAGTCTTACCTGGAGTTGGCTGGATATTGTGGCGTAACAGCGAACAACTTCCAGAAGAGTTGCGTTTTAATGTAAATTATCTAGGCGGTAATATGCCCACAATTGGTCTAAACTTTTCACGGTCAGGCGCCCAAGTGATCGGCCAATACTTCAACTTTCTCCATCTCGGCCGCCAGGGATTCAAGCACCGGATGGCCACGCTTGAGTTGATCGCCTGCCACCTGGCCGATGGCATCAACAGGCTCAAACCCTTGACCCTGCTAAGCCACCCCCGCGGTCAGTTGCCGGTCTTTATCGCCAGCCTGGATACCAGCGTCAGCAACTGGACCGTCTTTGATCTCTCCGACAAGTTGCGGGAAAGGGGCTGGATGGTACCGGCTTACAGCATGCCGGCCGACTGTGAACAGCTGACGGTTCTGCGATTTGTGATTCGCTCTGGCTTCAGTCGCGACATGGCCGACCAGTTATTGGCGGACATTGAGCGTGCCGTCGAGTGGTTTGAAAGTCTCACGGCGCCAATGCCCAGGCCCATCGAGGCCAGTCCAGGGTTTCATCACTAAGGCTGGGCAGGGGTAAGAACGGGGGATGTCTAATCCGGCAGGGACCAGGGATTCAAACCCAAATCGGCACCAATTAGATGGGCACAGGCGAAGCCGCTGAAGGCGACGGCATTGAGTCCCTGGCCAGGAAAACAAGAATCGCCCACGCAATACAAGCCCTCGATACCCGTCCGGTTGAAGGGCATCGGCAGCAAGCCAGGCAAGCGCAGGGCGGGAATGGGCCCATAGCTACCGGCGAAACGCCCAAGGAAACGGCGGTGGCTGCGGGGGGTGCCCACCTCCTGATGCGTGATGGCTGCCCCAAGCCCAGGTAACAGGGTCTCTAGCCTTGCAATCAGCCGATTGGCATCCCCTTGTTTTTTGGACCGGTAAGCCTGAGGGGAGAGGCCTTGCCAGTTATCCATCGCTGATGGCGTGAAGCTATGAACAATGTGATGTCCCGCAGGTGCTAAGGAAGGATCTAGTAGTGAAGGCATAGAGACAAACACAGTGCCTTGCTCGGCCTCCATCGCGGCCCAGTCTTCGAGCAAAAGGTGGTGGACGTGGCTGCCGGCCGGAACCACATCGGCCCTGACACCGAGGTGTAGGGAAAGAAAAGAAGCTGAGGGCTTGTAACGCCGACGCCAGGTCTGTTCAGCGGCGGGGGTATTTTCGGCCGCAACCAGGGGAGTGCTAGAGCCGCCTTCCCCGCCAAAGGTATCCCAACGTGTGGCATTACTTACAACCTTTTGGGCCCGGATTTCCTGGCCATTGGCGAGACGAACCCCAACCACCCTGGCCCTTTCAAGCAGCACCTTGGTGACGCGGGATCGATAGCGAATCACGCCACCATGACGCTGCAATCCTGCCACCAATTTCTCGGCAATTACCCCCACACCTCCTTGGGGGTAATTGATACCTCCTGCATGGCGGTCGGAGAAGACCATTCCTGCATTGATCATGGGGGTGAGGTCCGCCGGCATGACGCTCCAACAGAAGCACTCCATGTCAATGAACTTGAGTAGGTCCGGGTCTTTGATATGGCGTCTGGCCACATCGCCCACATTCACGGGTAACCAACGGGCAAGTCCAAGGCAAGCCAGCGGGGCACGAAAAAAGACCTTAGCTAAATAGCTGGGATCCTCAAGCGATAGCAATGGCATCGCATCAAGGCAGCGAAAAACCTGCCAGCAGGTGTCATAAAAAGCACGTATTCCCTTGGCTTCATGGGGGAAAAGAGCTGTCAGGTGGTTAACAAAAGACTGGTAATCGCGATCAACAACAACATTGAGCCCATCGGGCAAGTGGTATTCCAGCTGGGTAGGATCTGGGATTGTTACGCAATGCTCATCAACATCGGCCAGGGCACGAGTCAGCAAATTGGTATGGCCTTGGCTGCCAAAGCCAAAAATCATTGAAGCGCCAACGTCGAAAGTGTAACCCTGCCGGCGAAAACTGCCACCACTACCCCCTGGAATCAGGTAGCGCTCCAGAACCAACACACGCGCTCCCTTGGCGGCCAGTTGGCTGGCGGTGACCAAGCCACCAAGGCCTGAACCAATCACAATCACATCCCACAAATCCTGATCCAAAGGATCAGAAGCGGGCAAGGCGATAGAAGAATTTGACACCGCGGAAAGAGACATTGGTCAACCTTAGGAAGCGGTCACACAGAGAACGCTTCCTAGAGGTGGACTGAGACCTCTAACAGGCTTCAAGCCTGGGAGTCCAGGAGCCGACCGTCTTCAGCTAGGCGCTCGACAGACACGATTTCCTTGCGCAGGGTGACGGACTTGGGATCGTGATATTGGCTGCGGTCGCGACGAATGCGAACCTCCTCCACCAGCACAAGCTCCTTATGGGTCACGACCCTTTCCTCAAGGATGGGGATCACGGTGACATCGCCTTCTTCGCGAACCTGGGGCACATCGCCGGTGACTACCTGGTTGATGGGCACATGCTCCACACTCACCCTTTCCCTGTTAAGGGGGTCATCAACAACAACCTCGCGGGATTGAACGGACTTGGTGATGCGCACCTTTCCGGTTTCGACCCTCTCTTTAGCCAATTCCAGCGTTTCTTCGACAACCGGGATAACCAGTCCACGGGCATCACGTACTGCATTGGTAAGGAGCCAGGTCCCAGTACCCTGCCAAACAAGTTCGTTGCTGGGCAGGGTGATCTGGGAGCCATCTTCAAGGCCCAGCACTAAAGTTTCGACCCCACCCTGGCTCGATTGCTGCAACAGCCGGTAGGTCTCACCCCGTTCACCGACAATGACAAGGGCGGAAGCGTTCACAGGGTTGTCAAAGGCACTCACTTCGGAACTCCGAGGACGGGAAAGGGCAGGTAGGGGAGAAGGAGAAGATTTGGGTATGGAGCCACTGGCGGACTCCTGCGCCGACGGAGCTGGGACTTGGGAGGCAGACCAAGCTGCTGGGGAAGATTTCGACCTGCGATCTTCGCTATTGTCGGAACTCGTAAAGCCGAACAAGGAAAGTAAATCTCTCAACATTCCATTCACAGTCAATCACATCCAGTATACAGATCAGTACGGACAAAAGGGCCCTTTAGGGGGAACTCCCACTGTAAGGGCCCAAGAATGGCACAGATCGGATCCCCTGTTCCTTCGAACAGGGGAATCCTGAGACGAGATCAGCGTTCGGTGGTGGAAACGGTTTCGATCACCTTGCCATCGGCGCCAATACGCTCGGCGCGCACGTCGGAACGACGTACGGTTTCGGTGACGGTTTGGCCCTTGGTTTCGGCCTGCTTGGCGAGGTTGACTTCCTCAACAACCTGGGCACGCTTGCTGACAATGGCACGCTCGTCGAACTCGGAAAGTTCAAACACGCGCTCTTTGAAAGCATCTTCCAGGGCGGCGCGATTGACGGCGCGGCGCTGAACGGTGACGGTTTCGTCGACCAGATCAATGGACTTGGAGACCTTGGCCTCGGAGACCACGTTATAGATGCGCAGGCGGCCAGTTTCGACCTTCTCTTTGCCCAGCTCAACCACTTCTTCAACAACTTCAAGAACGTTGGGGTCCTTGGCGGTGTCGATCAGTTGGGCCTTGACTTCGGGATGCTTGGCAGCCAGAGCGACAGCGTGCTCGCGAATGTTGACGGGATTGTAACCACCGATGATTTCGGCGGCGCGGGCTTCAGCGTTAAGGGGCACCTGGGCGGTCAGCAGGGTGCCACCATCCCTGACGCCGGCGAGATAAACGCCGAGGTCGGGCTCGGGGACGAGGTCGGAAAGGGCCCGCAGCTTGGGAGCATCGGAAGCATCGTCAGCGGTAAGCAGGTCAAGGGCATCGCGATGCAGGCCGGCGGCCACGAGGTCTTCCAGGGCCTTGGCGGCATGGGCGTTTTCGGCAAACAGGCCGATAACGGTGCGGGTAGACATTTTGTGTTGGGAGTGAGAGAAAATGACTGGACCAAATACGCCTGTACGGATCTCAAGAACATCCGTAAAAGTTTACCGAACACTAAACCGTGTCGGAGCTCGTTCTTCGTATTTGGGCTAACAGTCTGGAACGCCTAGGCGGCATCCTTGAACCAACCTTAGGGGCTCAAGAGAAAAATGGTCAAGTGCGTCAGACCACAGCCCAGGAATATTTCGCCTTATGCCCATTGAGGAAATGGGGCACTATTGCTTTGGGTGCTGGCATTGGCTTGGGACAACCTGAGTTTGCGCAAGCTGATAAGTGCTGTGCGTTTTCTTGGCTTGTGTCAGGGAGCACATCCATCTTTGTGGATGATTTGTAGCCGGCTGAACATTACAACCATTGATAAAAAAATAGTAAAAAAAAGATGCCGGTTTTGCCGGCATCTTGAAAATCTGTTTTCGTGGGGTCGGTGGCAGAATCGCAGCTAAGCGAAATCAGGCGCGGGGATCCTTAGCCAAAGACTTGATGTCGATCCAGCCGCCATCGGCCAGCTCGGCCCAGTCGTTGAGATAACGACCACTCAGCTTGACGGTGCTACCTGCAGCGAGGCTGCGGGTCACTGCGTTGGTGATGCCAGCGCCGGAGCGAACCTCGATGGCTGCATCCTGGGTGCGCAGGATGGCGTCAAAAACTTTGGCCACAACAGTCTCCACCGCAGGGGTGGTTTTCGTGGTGGTCTTAGCCACGGGGGTGGGGTTCACATAGCTACCCATTTTGGTGGCGTTGACGTCTGCAGCTTCCTTCGGACGGAGGAAGAACAGCAGGGGCAACAGCAACAAAGGCAGCAGCAGCAGGGGATTGAAACCACCTTTGCGCTCGGTCGTCTCAACGACCCGGTCGCGATCACGCTGAACGGCTACCCGTTCAGGTTGCTGCACGGCCACCCGAGCAGGTTGTTGCACCGCGACACGAGCAGGCTGCTGGGTAGCGACGCGCTCATTGCGCTGGGCTACTGCGGCGGTCTCGCGGGCGGGGGCCGGGGCCACGTATTCGCGAATGTTCTGGGAGAAACCGCAGTTGAATTCGAAACGTTCGCCGCCCTTGCTCAGTCGCAACACGACACTGGAGCTGTCCCCATCTGCGGGAACGGCTGAGGTGACTTCTTCGACTGCGTAGCCACGCTTCTTGGCAACATTGACACAGGCATCCTTAGTCACCTGAACCATGTCTTCGGCCAAGGTGGCTGCCGAGACCAAGGGGGCGTGAACCAGCAAGCCGCAGGAGAAGACCAAGGCGG
>JBIIRU010000082.1:0-9279 GCA_044341355.1 Cyanobium sp.
CGTCCGGTCGTTGAGATTGTGGTGGGTGATCCGTACCTGTCCCGCCGGTAGGGACTCGGCCGCCAAGGCGAATCCGTGGTTCTGGCTGGTGATCTCCACCTGGCCAGGGCTGCCGCAGGGGTGGTTTAGACCCCGGTGGCCATACTCGAGCTTGAAGGTGCTGCCCCCCAGGGCCAGGCCCAGGATCTGGTGGCCGAGGCAGATGCCAAACAAGGGGAGATCGGGCTGGTTGAGCAGTTGACGGGCCAGGGCGATGCCTTCGGTCACCGCCGCCGGATCGCCCGGTCCGTTGGAGAGAAACACACCCTCAGGTTGGTGCAGAAGTACTTCTTCGAGGCTGGCGTTGGCGGGGACCACCGTGACCTCGCAACCGTGGGCCACCAGCCGTTCGAGAATGGCGCGCTTGATGCCGAAATCCACTGCCACGACCCGATAGGACCGCTCAGGTTGGCTCTGGAGTCGTTGGTCGAACTCCACCTCACAGAGCCGGGACCAGCCGTAGGACTCCCCAGTGCTCACCGTGGCCGCCAGATTCAGGCCATCCATTGATGGGGCCGACCGCACCCGCTCCAGCAAGACTGAAGGGCTCAGGCCCTCGCTGCTGATGGCGCCGTTGATCGAGCCGCCCTCGCGCAAGTGGCGGACCAGGGCGCGGGTGTCGACGTCGCGGATGCCCACCACTCCATGGCGCTGCAACCAGCGTTCAAGGTCTTCGGTGGCCCGCCAGTTGCTGGCCACCGGGGCAAGCCGCCGGGTTATGAGGCCCTTAACGTGGGGCCGGTTGGCTTCCTGGTCCTGGGGATTGACCCCGGTGTTTCCCAGTTCTGGATAAGTGAAAGTGACAAGTTGGCCTTCGTAGCTTGGGTCTGTCATGACCTCCTGGTAGCCCGTCATGCCGGTGTTGAAGACCACTTCACCGATGGCGGTGCCGCGGGCGCCGCAGGCCAGACCCCGCAGCATTGTTCCATCGGCAAGCACCAGGAGCGCCCCAGGGGCAGCCTCGCCTGCGGTACCCGTACTGGTACTGGGCCCGGGCCCAAGGGGGGGCACTGGGGTCGTGGCGGTCTCGGACACCAGGGGCGGCTCAGTTGGGGCGATCATCCCGCACCTGGCTGCCCTGCCTGGTGGGGAGGGGAGTTCAAGGTGGTGCTGGCGCCGGCCGTCGGCGCCTCCAGTACCGAGCGAAGCTGCTGGAGCTTGGCCCAAGGACGACCCAGGGCCAGGGCCTCCAGGGCCAGGGGAACACCGGCGGCGGGGGAGGCGGCCAGGCCCGCCGCCCAAAGCACCAGGGCGGTGTTGAGGGCCACTACGTCGCGATGGCCATCTTGACCCTGACCCCGCAACACGGCCTCCAAGAGGGCCGCGTTGGTGGCCAGATCTCCGCCAGCCAGGGCCTCCAGGGGGGCTGGAGCCAGCCCCAGCGAGGCTGGCTCCAGCCATTCTTGGCGAATCGCCCCCGCCTCCAGAAGCCGCAATTCATTGGCACCGGCCAGGGATGCTTCATCGAGACCCCCCGCCCCATGGACAACCACGGCCCTGGCCAGTCCCAGCCCCCGCAGGGCGCCGGCCATCGGATCGAGCAGGTCGGCGCGGGCCACCCCCAGAACCTGGGTCTGGGGGGTGAGGGGATTGACCAGGGGACCGAGCAGATTGAAGACCGTGCGGATGCCGAGGCGGCGGCGCAGCGGCGCCAGCTCCACCAGGGCCGGGTGCCAGCCGGGGGCGAACAGAAAGGTGATGCCATGAGTTTGCAGTGCCGCCAGCACCCGTTCCTGGGGTGCCGCCAGATTCAGGCCCAGGGCTTCGAGCACATCGGCCGAACCGACACGGCCGCTGGCGCTGCGGTTGCCGTGTTTGGCTACCTGCGCCCCGCAGGCGGCGGCCGTGAAGGCCACCGCCGTGGAGATGTTGAAGGTGTCGGCCCCGTCGCCGCCGGTGCCGCAGGTATCCACCAGTTCGAGGCCATCGACAAGCTCTGGAAATGGGCTGGCCAGGCGGCAGGCTCGCCGCAACACGGTGGCCATGGCCGCCAGTTCTTCCCCTGTGGTGCCCTTGGCGCGGAGGGCGGCCAGCAGGGCGCCGGTGAGGACCGGATCGATGGCCCCCTCAAGCCAGCCCTGCATCAGGGCGCCAGCCTGGACGTCGCTCAGGGAATGGCCCGCAAGCAGTTGCTCCAGCAGCTGGGGCCAGGTCAGGGGGGCAGTCATCACGGCATGAAATGCAGATCGTCAATAAACAGTCAAGAAAAAGCCCGGGTGCAGGGCACGCCGGGCCGGGTGATGGGGACGCCCCCACTATCACCCGAAGGGGCCGCTTCTGGCGAGCGATGGGCCGATCGCAACGGGCAGGCTGTGGTTGGTCCCAACTGGCAAGTCAATCGGGGCAAGGAGTCTCAGCCAGTTTCCTCGCTGGCCGTGTCAAAGCCTGAGCCGACACCCTCACTGACTGGGGCGAGCCCGACGGGGCGGAACCCGGCGCTCCAGATCGCCCTGGTGCGCCCTTGCAGCTGGCTTAGATCCAGGCCCCAGAGCCGCAGAACCTTGGCCAAATCGTCGCGCAGGTCCGGGGCACCGGGAAAATCCGCATAACGCGTCAGCAACCGAGCGGCATCGACCAGATCGGCGTCAGCAGGCTTTTCCACGGCCAACAAGCGGTCTACATGGGCCCGGTCAGTGCCATGGAGAGGGTGGTTCTGCTGGTCCATCGCGGCACGCCGGCAGTCCAAGGGTGCTGCGTAGGTTAGGCGTACCTAATGGCCAGCTAGACGCCGATGAGAGCCCTGCGGCTCGATCTGATTGCCCGTTACCTGGGTCCCCACCGTCGCGAGGTCGCCCTCGGTGTGGTGGCGTTGGTGGTGGTCAACCTCCTGAGCACCGCGTTTCCCCTTTTGGTGCGCCGGATCATCGAGAGTCTCAAGGATGGCTTCAGCCAGCAGGAACTGCTGGTGGAAGCGGCTCTGATCCTGGCCTTGGCCACGGTGATGGGGCTGGTGCGGTTGGCCTCCCGCGTCCTGGTGTTTGGGATCGGCCGCCAGGTGGAGGCCGATCTCAAACAGCGCATCTTCGACCACGTATTGCTGCAGGAACCCAGTTTTGTGCAGGGGATGGGCAGTGGCGAGGTGATCAGCCGTGCCACCAGCGACGTCGAAAATGTTCGTCGGTTGCTGGGTTTTGCCCTGCTCAGCCTGGCCAACACCGCCTTGGCGTATGCCATGACGCTGCCGGCGATGTTGCTGATCAACCCGGGCTTGAGCCTCGCGGCGGTGGGTCTCTATCCGTTGATGTTGATGACAGTTCGCCTGTTCGGCGGCCGCATGATGCGCCAGCAACGGCGCTTGCAGGAATCTCTGGCCAGTCTCAGCGATCTGATTCAGGAGGATATTTCCGGGATTGGGGCCATCAAGATTTATGGCCAGGAGGCCACCGAACAAAAGGCCTTCGCCGGCCGCAATCGCGCCTATCGCGATGCGGCTTTGGGTCTGGCCCGTTCCCGCAGCACCCTTTTTCCCCTATTGGAGGGCATTTCCTCCATCAGCCTGCTGTTGTTGTTGGCCCTTGGTAGTGGCCAGCTAGAGCGCGGCAGCCTCAGCATCGGTGATTTGGTGGCCTTGGTGCTATTCGTCGAGCGGCTGGTTTTTCCAACCGCCCTGCTCGGTTTCACCCTCAACACCTTTCAGACCGGCCAGGTGAGCCTGGAGCGGGTCGAGGCCCTGCTCAACCGCCGCTCACTGATCACATCACCCGCCAGGCCCCAGCGGGCTCCAGAGCCCGCCCAAGGGGCTGTGCAGGCGGTGGCCCTCACCGTTCGCTATCCCGACGCCCAGCGCCCCGCCCTCGACAACCTCCATTTCACCCTGGCGCCTGGCGAACTGGTGGCCGTGGTGGGGCCGGTGGGCTGCGGCAAGACCACCCTGGCCCGGGCCCTGGGACGGCTGGTGCAGGTGCCGGAAGGGCAGCTGTTCTTTGATGGGGTCGACGTTACGGCCCTGGATCTGGGCAGCTTGCGCTCCCGGGTGGCCCTGGTGCCCCAAGAGGGTTACCTGTTCACCTGCAGCCTGGCGGACAACCTCCGCTACGGCGCCCCGGATGCTTCCCAGGAGCGGGTCGAGCGGGCGGCCCGGGAGGCCCGGCTGGAGGCCGACATCCGCAGTTTCCCCGACGGCTACGACACCTTGGTGGGGGAACGGGGCATCACCCTCAGTGGTGGTCAGCGTCAGCGCACGGCCCTGGGCAGGGCCCTGCTGGTAGAAGCCCCCTTGTTGGTGCTCGACGATGCCCTGGCCAGTGTCGATAACAACACCGCTGCGGCCATCCTGCGGTCGGTGCGCGAACAGGAACGGCGCACGGTGTTGATGATCAGCCACCAGCTTTCTGCCGCTGCCGCCTGTGACCGCATCCTGGTGATGGAAGAGGGTCGTTTGGTGCAGCAGGGTCACCACCGGGACCTGGTCGCGGTCTCGGGTCCTTACCGGCGGCTGTGGGAAAGGGAGCAGGCCGAGCGGTTGGAGCCGGTCTGAGGCTGGCCAGGCCTGCCTAGGCTGAAAACAAGCCATTATTTCGCCATGCTCGGACTCTTTTCCGGATCAGGCCAGGGTGCCCTGGATCGCCAGGCTTCCCAAGAACGCAGCCATGCGGTGCTGGGTACCCCCATTGATGCGCCAGCCGGATCCGGCCAGGGGGAGGTGCTGTTTGGCTGTGGCTGTTTCTGGGGGGCGGAAAAGGGCTTTTGGCGCCTCCCCGGGGTGGTGACGACGGCGGTGGGATATGCCGGCGGTGCCCTTGCCCAACCCACCTACCAACAGGTTTGCAGTGGCCGCAGTGGCCATGCCGAGGTGGTGCGGGTGGTTTGGGATCAAGAGAAGCTGCATTTGAGCGATCTCCTCAAGCTCTTTTGGGAATGCCACGACCCCACCCAGGGGGATCGCCAGGGCAACGATCGGGGCAGCCAGTACCGCTCGGCGATTTTTATCAACGATCCCCAAGGGCTGGCCCTGGCCACCGCCAGCGGTGTCCAATACGGCATTCAGTTGGCCGCCGCTGGCTTCGGCCCGATCACCACCGAGATTCGGGCAGATGTCCCTTTCCAGCCGGGGGAGACTTATCACCAGCAATATCTCGCCAAGCCCGGCAGTCGCCCCTACTGTTCGGCCCAGCCCACTGGCATTTTGTTAGCTGATTTTCCTGGCTGCGACTATCGACTTCCCTCTGCAGTCTGGAACTATTTTGATTGGAGCGTCTCCCATTGTGTGTTGCGCGGCGACAACGCTCCGATCATTTTGAGCTGAGATGAATTTTTTGGCTTCGGCTTCTGCCCTCCCCCCGATTGCTATGCCATGGCTCAGCCTGGCTCTCACAGTGTCGGCACCCTTTCGGGTGGCGATCGACTCGCCATGGTGGGAAAACTACGAAAGGAAGGATCGCTTCCGTTGTGACCAGCAGCAGGTGCTGGTGCTGGAGCGCAATGAGTCCCAAGCTTCCATTTTGATGGGCGGCCATCGCTCCACCCTGTTTCGGGATCGGCAGGCGAACAATGGTGTCCGTTACAGCGGCGAGGGATTGATGTTGCGTCTTAATGGTGATGAACTCCAACTTGAGCTGACCCGCCCTATGCCCATTCTTATTCACTGCCAACGCACTGAAGACGTATGACTCCTTTACCTGATCGAATGGTGATTGTGGCACTGGTGATCACGATCGGTCTCTGTTTTGCCATGGCTTTCTGGTACGCCCGACTCCATCCGCCCGTGGCGCCCCCCTTGCTCTGGCGCCATGGTCCTGCCATGGGCGGCAGCTCCCTGCTCTGATGACCTCCCAAGGCCCACCGAAGGACCCTGAGCCGCGCCAGCTGCATCCGTTGCCCAGAGGCTTGGTGGAGCTATACGGCCTGATGGCTGTCCTGTTTGTGCTGGTGCCGGAATGGATGGCGGGCGGGGCACTGTTCAGCTTCCGCGATGGTCGCCAGGGCTCGGAACTGCCGGTGCCCTCCGGGGCCTGGCGCCGGCTGCCGGAACTGAGGTTGGCGACGATGGTCTTGGCGGACCTGCGGCGCCTGGCCCGCCAGCAAAGGATCTCTGGCTACGCCTCCCTCAACCGCGAACTGCTCACGGCACGTTTGTTGCAGCGCTTACGGGAGCCTTCAGGCGAGGCCAGAGACCTGCTGTGATAGGTTCCCTTCTGCCGGGGCGTAGCGCAGCTTGGTAGCGCACCACTTTGGGGTAGTGGGGGTCGTGGGTTCGAATCCCGCCGCTCCGATTCACCGGTTTTAATCGTAACTTTCAAACCGCTCTTTGCCTCGGAGCGGTTTTTTTATGACCTTTTTTTCAGCTCCGCCCCATGGATAGACAACTGCCGTGATTGCCGATCTCACTCAGGTTCACTGCAGCCGCGTCAGAACATCAAAACGTTCGAGCCAAAGGTTGACCCGGCGCCGCAGTCTCGGGGGGACCTCTTGCACCACCTGCAGCAGTTCAGCCGCCCCAAGTCGTTGCAGAAAGCGGGCATCCTCCGACCAGAGTGCTTCGGCCTCCCGAATCAACCAGGCCCAAGTGCGTACCGATTGCCAGTGCTTGAGGCGCTGGCTAACCCGATCCCAGCCGGGTGCACTCGCAGAAGTCGGGCTGACCTTCATGCCATCGGATCAATTGTTTCCAGCATGGCCACTGGAACCCATCAGGGCCTGAAAATCCATATGGGCTTCCTGAATAGGGAGAAAAGTGTGCGATCAGGCCGATTGCGGCCAATTGGGGCTCTGGTCGCCCTCGGCCGGTAATACTTCGAAGGGCAACAGCCCCCTTTCAGCTTCCGTCAGTCGTTTGGACCAGGCCCCCTGGACGCCCTCATTCCAGCGGAAACCGGCCTCCTTGGCCAGATGTCGCTGGTCGTAGGGAAGGCGGGCTCGATAGAGCTTGCGGGGTAATAGGGCTTGTTGCAACAGGGTTTCCAATTGCTCCTCGCGTTCAAACACTTGGGCGATGTAGATGCAATCGGTCAGAGCCCGGTGCGCTGCCCAAACGGGCACCCCGTAGGCCAGGGCCAGATCCCGCACCGAGGGAGTGGCGCGCAGGTGGCGTTCCGCCGGCCAGCGAATGTCCTCCATTGAGCAAAGCCATGGCCGCTGCAAAGGCGGCAGCTCTTCGCGACCAAACCACTGGCGATCGAAGGCGGCGTTGTGGGCCACCAGCACGTCGGCGGCGGCGGCCATCGCTTCCAGGCAGGCTAAGAACTGATCACGGGGTTGCTCCAGCCGAGTCACCGCCGCGGCGATGCCGTTGACCCGCTCGGCGGGGTTGCTGCTGCAGGGAAGCAGAAAGGACAACTGGCTGAGCACCGCCCTGCTGGGCACATGGAACAGCACAGCTCCCACTTCGATGCAGCGGCCTTTGGCCGGCGAAAGCCCCGTGGTCTCCGTATCCACAATCAACAGCCGCTCCGGGCAGGGGGGCAGGCCCCGGGGGGCAGGGCTGGGGAAGCTAGGCAGGCTGACGGTCTGGGGCAGGGGGGGGCCAGGGGGCCCCGGCAAAGCAGCGTTGCTGGCTGGGGCTTCGCTGCTGGCAGGTTTCTCGCTTGCCAAGGTCTCTTGGGCGGGGGCTTCGCTGGCCAAGTGACCTATGGCGGTCCCTATGGCGGCGGTCTCCCTACTGGCGACGGCATCCCTTGCGGCAGGGCTGGCGCGCTTGCTTTTTGGCGTTTTTGCTTGCGCAGCGCCCGAACCCGGCGTAGCTGAGCTCAGCACCACGCCAAGGAAATCACCCTGTTCCCAGAGGCTGGCAGGCTCGGGCATCGCCGCATCAAGACCTTCAACTCCATGATCTCAGGTCAGGCAAGGGCACCCGGTGCCCCTGGCTGGGCTGCCTAGGCTGGCGGCTTTCCAACTTGCCGTCTCCCATGGCACCTGCCCTCTCCGTCGGTGATCGCGCCCCCCTCGTGGCTCTGCGGGATGCCGATGGGGTCGAACGCCGCAGCGACCAGTTGGCGGGCCAGGCCTTGGTGCTGTTTTTCTATCCCAAGGACGACACCCCGGGTTGCACGATGGAAGCCTGCGCTTTCCGCGACAGCTACGCCGATCTCCAGGCCCTCGGCGCCGAGGTCTGGGGGGTCAGCGGCGACGATGCCTCCAGCCACCAGCGTTTTGCCGGCAAGCATCAACTGCCCTATCCGTTGTTGGTGGATACGGGCAACCAACTGCGGCGCGCCTACGGAGTGCCGTCGGTGCTTGGGTTGCTGCCTGGGCGGGTTACCTATGTGATCGATGGCCAGGGTGTTATTCGCCATGTCTTCAACAACCTTTTGGATGGACCGGCGCACCGCCGTGAAGCCATTGAGGCCCTGCAAGCTCTGGGAACCCCTGGAACCAGTGGTGGTTGAGACCCTCACCTGGCGCCAGCGGGGCCCGCTCTGGTGTCTGGATCCGCCCCCCGGGCTCTGTTCGGCCGGCGGGCCGCCAGCAAGGCGGTTGGAGTTCATCGGTGGCACCTACCTGGCCGCCAGGCCCCATGTCAGTTATCGCCGTTTGCTGGAGTCCTGCGTTCAGCGCGGCTGGGCGGTCCGTGCCTGGAGCTACGTCCCCGGCTTCGATCACCAGAGCCAGGCCAATGACGCCTGGAGGCTGTTTCGCGCCGATCGGCTGGCCGAGGCCCGGGCCGCTGCTGAGCCGGAGTTACGCACGCGGGTGCTGCGGCTGGGTCACAGCCTGGGCTGCAAGCTGCATCTGTTGGCGCCCGACGCCGGGCGCGGGGCGCGGGGGCTGGTGGCCCTGAGTTTCAACAATTTTTCGGCGTCCCGCTCGATCCCCTTTTTGAGTGAAATGGGCGAGCAGTTTGGCTTCCGCAGCGAATTCAGCCCTTCACCGGCGGAAACCCTGCGCCAGATCGCCAGCGGCTATCGCCAACCGCGCAACCTGCTGGTGCGGTTTCGCCGCGACGAGCTCGACCAGAGCCCCAGGCTTTTCGACACTTTGGGGCAACGCCAGGACGATGCCAGCGAACTAGTGGAGCTACCCGGTGACCACCTCACCCCGGCCAGTGCCGGTCTGCGCAAGCAGTTTCTGGGCGACTGGGCCGATGATCCGGCCCGAGCGCGTCAGATCGATCGGTTGGCGGAGACGATTGTGCGTTGGGGTGATCACAGTTCGTCCAAAAGTGATTGACGCCGCCCCCTGCGTGCCACAACCTGGGTTCGTTGCAATCATGATTTCATGTCTGAGCTAATTGATTCTTTTACAAGCGCCTGGCAGAGGAGTTTTGACTTCGAGGGGCGCTCGCGCAGACCATCCTATTGGTGG
>JBIIRU010000363.1:0-2684 GCA_044341355.1 Cyanobium sp.
TTGAAACCGCGGGACTGCTGGAGTACGACCCTGAGGCGATCAGCCGCATCTACGCCGGCCATCCCCAGCGCCTGGCCCGCCGGCTGCGTCAGACCCTGATCCCGATCGGCCTCTTTTTGCTGGGAGTTGGCAGCGACAAGCTCACAGGCCAGCTCAAACTTCCTGAACGGGCCCGGGCCCGGGCCCGCGAATGCGCCGAGCTGCTGGCGGCCCTGGGGCCGGCCTTCATCAAGGCAGGCCAGGCCCTCTCCACCCGGCCGGACATCGTGCCGCCGCTCCTGCTCGAAGAACTGGCCCAACTGCAGGATCAATTGCCAGGATTTGATCCAGAGCTGGCCATGGCCTGCATCGAAGAGGATCTCGGTGCTCCGGTGGCCAGCCTGTTTGCCCACCTGGAGCGCGATCCCATCTCAGCCGCCTCCCTCGGCCAAGTACATCGGGGCATCCTGCCCAACGGACAGAAGGTGGCCGTCAAGGTGCAACGACCGGGCCTGCGGGAGCAGATCACCCTTGATCTCTACATCGTGCGCAACATCGCCGCCTGGCTGAATCGCAGAGTGCGGGTTATCCGCAGCGATTTGGTCGGGCTGATTGATGAATTGGGCCGCCGCGTGTTCGAAGAGATGGATTATCTCAATGAAGCCGCCAATGCCGAACGCTTCGCCGAACTGCATGCCGCCAACCCCCGCATCGCCGTACCAGCCATATACCACGAGGCTACCAGTCGGCGCGTGCTGACCATGGAATGGATCGACGGTGTCAAACTCACCAATCTCGATGCCGTGCGCAATCTCGGCATCGATCCAAACGACATGGTGCAGGTGGGCGTCGACTGCAGCCTGCAGCAACTACTCGAACACGGCTTCTTCCACGCCGACCCCCACCCTGGCAACCTGCTGGCCCTCGCCGATGGCCGCCTGGCCTACCTTGATTTCGGCATGATGAGTACGGTCAGCCGGGAGGCCCGCACGGGTCTGATCCAGGCGGTGGTCCATCTGGTCAACAAAAATTTCAGCTCCCTTTCCAAGGACTTTGTCAGCCTCGGATTTCTGGGGGAAGAGGTCAATCTGGAGCCAATTGTGCCGGCTTTTGAAAGCGTATTTGGCCAAGCTATCGAGATGGGTGTCAGCCGCATGGATTTCAAGGCCGTCACCGACGATCTCTCGGGCGTAATGTATCGCTTTCCTTTCCAAGTTCCGCCTTACTACGCCCTGATCATCCGCTCACTGGTCACTCTAGAAGGCATCGCCCTCAGCGTTGATCCCGACTTCAAGATCTTGGGCGCAGCCTATCCCTATTTTGCCAGGCGTCTGATGGAAGACCCGGATCCGCAACTGCGCAGCAGCCTGCGGGAGATGCTCTTCGATGGCGATGAATTCCGCTGGCAGCGCCTTGAAAATCTGCTCAGCAGTGCCTCATTGCAACAACAACTTGACCTCGAAGGCCTGCTCGATCAGGTGATTGAGTTTCTTTTTTCCGCCAACGCCGGCATGCTGCGGCGCCAACTCGTGGACGCCGTGGTCGCCCAGATGGACGGACTGGCCTGGCGCACCACCCTGCAGCTAGGCCGCCGCATGCCGGCAGGCCTGTTGCCCCCGGGCCTGCGCCAACGCCAGCAACTTCCAGACTCCCTGGCCAGCGAACCCCTGCTGGACCTCGAACCGGTAAGACAACTGGCGACCATCCTGCGGGACCTGCCCAACTTCGAACCCCGGCTCCTTTTGCGGCGCTTGCCCCGCCTCCTGGCCGAACCAGACCTGAGGCGCATGGGGGTAGAAGTGGCGCGAGGACTGGCTGAAAAGGGCGTTGTGCGGCTGGTGCGGGACGTGCTGGTCGCTCCGGCGCGGTAGGGGCAGGCATAGATTGCAGCTGATTTTTAGACGGCACAACGGGCCATGGTGGTGGCGAAACGGCAAAGGCTGCTGGCTTTCGCCATCGGCTTGACGTTATGCGGAACGGCCAGCCCTACTCCGGCGGCCGAAAATGTGGTCTTCGTTTCTGGAGCCTTCCGTCGCTCAATTCCGGTCGCTGATCTCGAGCGCCTGGCCGCCAACGGCCAGGCCCAGGGCCTACTGGGCGACCTGCTGCGCTTCAGCAACCAGAAGCCGGAGGACGTGCAAAAAATGCTCAAAGAATCGGTCAACCTGCCGATCGGCATGGTCTCTCGGCTGCTGAACACCCGCATCGGCATAGCGATTCTGAATCGCTTTGGCACTATCGTTCACCCACTGCGGGCCAGCGAAGACGGGGTGGTCGCCCTACGTTCGGCGATCGTATTGGGTCTGAACAACGATCAAAAATCCCTCTCGGCCATCAGCTTTCTTAGGGCCTATCCCACCCGCGAGATGGCCGTCAGCATCCCAGCCCTACTGGGGTTAATGGAAAAAGCCTCGTCCATCGCCGAGCTGGTGCGCTTCTTCTCCGAATCCCCCCTGGACGGGCTGCGAGGTCCTGCAGCGACCGCACCGGCCCCCAGTGCAGCCGAGGCACCCTTGACACCCCCGGCCGCCAAGGCCCCCTGAGGCCAGGCAACGTAGATTCGACCAAGCTCCTCCCCTCTCCCCCCGTGCCCCTGCTCCAAGCCCTGCGTCGCCTGGGCCAGCGCCCCACGATGCAGGACTGGCCGGGGCTGATTGAGGCCTATCGCCCCTGGTTGCCCGTGAGCGCCAGCACCCCGGTGATCA
>JBIIRU010000129.1:0-7245 GCA_044341355.1 Cyanobium sp.
GCAACCCGCCGGTTGGGATTGCTAGGGGCTTCCGTCACCCAGCACCCCCAGTTCGAAGACCTACTTGGCTGGCTGGGCCAACCCCAATTCGATGACCTCCGCGTCAGCGTCAGCTCGGTGCGGGCCGCCACCGTTACCCCAACCCTGGCGAGCAGCCTCGCCGCCCGGGGCAGCCAATCGCTGACCATCGCCATTGAAAGCGGCAGCGATCGCATGCGGACCCTGGTGAACAAGAAGCTGAGCCGCGACGAAATCCATGCCGCCGCCCGCCATGCCCGCGATGGTGGCCTCAAGAGCCTCAAGCTCTATGGAATGGTGGGCCTTCCCAGCGAAAACGATGACGACATCGAGGCCACGGCGGAGCTGCTGCTGGCCCTGCGCAGCGCCACCCCGGGGTTGCGTTTGACGCTGGGGGTCAGCACCTTTGTGCCCAAGGCCCACACCCCTTTCCAGTGGGAACCGGTGCGCCCCGAAGCCGACAAGCGCTTGAAGACCCTGGCCAAACGACTCAAGCCCAAGGGCATCGCCCTGCGCCCGGAAAGCTACGGCTGGAGCGTGATCCAAGCCCTGCTCTCCCGCGGCGACCGGCGACTGGCTCCCGTGATTGCCGCCGTTAGGGGGCGCCACGGCAGCCTGGGGGGGTGGAAAGCGGCCCATCGCGCCGTGCGCGACGGCGACCACAGCCCCCCCGCAGGCTGGGACTTGCCCGCCCCGCCCCCCTGGGAGGAAGTCATCCACCAGCGCTGGGACCTTGGGCGGGTGCTCCCCTGGGATCATCTGCAAGGACCCCTGCCCAAGGGGACCCTGGCGAAGCACCATCAGGAGGCGCTGAACATCAGCGATCCAGCCTCGGCCCCAACCCCGACTGTCCTGAGCTGACCGCCCGTAATCCCGCCAGCAGCACCCAGCCAGCGATGTTGACCCGGCTGTCAAAGAGGGGAATGTCGGTGGCATGGAGGGCCACCAGAGCCAGCGCCGCCGTCCACCAAGCCCGATCAAAGACCGGGCCGGTAACCATGCCCAGCCGCAACCCCCGCCGCAGCAACCAAAGGGTGAAACCCACCAGCAGCAAAGCGGCCGGCAGGCCGTGGCTGAGCGCCAGATCAATCGGTAGATTGTGAGGGTGGCCATGCCAATGGCCGGTGCGGCGGGGATAGATCAGGCTGAAGGCGGCCGCCCCCCAACCCAGCCAGGGACGCTCAGCGATCAACCCAAGGGCCACCTGCCACTGGGCCAAACGCGTAACCGCCAAGGGCCTCTGACCGGCGAACTGGAAATCATTGAGGCGCGCCCAGATGGCCTCGGGCACCAACTGCTGGGCTGGGCCCTGCAGCAGCGAGGGCACCCCCGGCAGGGTGGCCGCAGCGACCAACCCGAGGCCGATGGCCAGCAAGGGCAGCAACCAGTACCAGCTGGCGGTTCCCGCCACCAAGGGCACGGTCAATATCAGGGCCGCCCAGGCGTTGCGCGAGTCGGTGAGAAAGACAGCCGCCACCATGGCCGCCGCAATCGCCAAGACCCCAAGACGTTGACGCCAACCCAAAAAGGGCTGCAGCAGGGCGGCCAAGGTGAAGGGCCAGGCGATCACCAGCCAGGCACCGGCAATATTGGCGTAATCGAACAGACCAGCCAACCGCCCCTCTGGATTGCCACCGGGATGGAGATGCCAGATGATCAATCCCCCCAGGGCCTGAAAGGGGCCATGCCAACCCCAGGCCAGTTGGCCCAGACCGGTCACAAGGACGGGAATGGTGCCGGCCACAAGCATCAGACCGGCACGCCGCCGTGATGCCTGTTCGATCAAATAGGGCTGGAATCCCCAGAAGCCCCAGAAGAAAGGCAGCCAGTTGCCCAGCCCAACCCAGGCCAGCCAGCCACTGGACGCCCCCGCGGCCCCCAGCACCATCAGTCCGGTCAGCACGAGCAGCAATCGGTTTGCCCCGTCCGCCAAGTAACGCTCTCGCCGGCGACACCCCAGGATCAGGGCCACCAACAACAACAGCCCCGCCAGCAGGGCACTACTGGCCAACAGCAGCAGTCCCAACTGAAAGCACGCCCAACCCAAGGGGAAACTGCCAGCGGGGCGATCACTGAGCAGCTTTTGGCGCAGGTCCTTTTGGCGCAGGTCAAGGAAACGGATCAACGCAAAACCCCAAAACGAGCACGAACCATGGGCGCGGCCATGCTTTCAGCTTTCAATCAAACACCGCCGTCCGTCCCCGATACACCATCACCTGGTGACACAACACCAGGCGGACCGCCCTGGCCAAGGCCAGCCTTTCACAATCACGGCCCTTGCGAATCAGGTCTTCCACCTCGTCGCGGTGACTGACCGGCACAATCACCTGCTGGATGATCGGTCCACCATCGAGTTCTTCGGTGACGAAGTGGGCCGTGGCACCGATTAACTTGACCCCCCTTTCCCAGGCCCGTTGATAGGGCTGGGCCCCCTGAAAGGCCGGCAAAAAGGAATGGTGAATGTTAATCACCTCACTGAAGCGTTCCAGAAAAGCAGGGCTGAGCACCTGCATGTACTTGGCCAGGATCACCAGATCGATGCGATGCTCCGCCAGCAAATCCAGCTGGGCGGCCTCCACCTCAGCCCGATCGGCGGCACTGATGGGCAGATACTCGAACTGGGCGCCAAAGTTTTCCACGCTCTGCCGCAGATCGGGATGGTTGGCCACCACCAGGGGCACCTGCATCGGCAACTCCCCAGAGCGGGTACGCCAGAGAAGATCGATCAGGCAATGGTCTTGACGGCTCACGAACAGGGCCACCCGGGTCTGGGCATCGGCGAAATGCACTTGACCTTCGCCACCGAGCCGGGCCGCCAGGGCGGCAACCGCAGGTGCGATGGCCTCCCTGGGCAAACCGAAACCCTCCAGATCCCACTCCAACCGACTCAGAAATAGACCGGTCCCCGCATCGGTGTGGTGGTCGGCATGACGAATATTGCCGCCGTTGGCGGCCACCCAACCGGCCAGCTCGCTGACAAGGCCGCGGCGATCTGGGCAGATGAGTTGCAGGATGACGGTGGCGGAGCGCATGGAGCAGGGGACCGATGCCTTCAGAATGGTGGCCTGGGGTAGCTGGCGCAAAAAGGGGCCCCTGGGCTGGGGGCCTCCTGTTGCAACGCGGCAACAACTGGAGCCGGACGGGGATCGGCTCGGTACAGTCCCGATGAGCTTCCTGCCCCGTTTCATGGCCGTCTCGACGTCCCTGCCCCCTCGCCCGCTTGCCGGCTGGCGGGCGGCTCTGCGCCCACTCTTCGCCTTGGTGCTTGCCCTGGTGCTGAGCCTCGGCCTGGCGGCCTGCGACGGCAGTCCCCGGGCGGCCGCCACCCTCAGCGACGAGACCCTGAACAGCATCACCCGCCAGGCCGAGGGTTTCCTGGCAGCCCGTGACCGGCTGCCCGAACTGGCGGGCTTGGTGAACAGCCGCAACTGGGTCTTTACCCGCAACCTCATCCACGGACCCATGCAGGAAGTGGGTCGCCAGATGCAGTACATCAATAAATTGCTGCTTCCGGCCGACCGTGCCGAAGCCGAAAAGCGGGCCAAAAGCCTCAAGACCTCCCTGGCCCAGTTGGATGAAGCCGCCCGGCTTCAAGACGGCGAATTATTGCGCAAGGCTTACATCAAAGTTGCCAGTGGCTTCGGTCTTTATTCCCAGATATTCCCCGAAAGCGTCCAGCAAGCTCTGAAACAAGTGTGAGTGCCAGCGGCACGGACCGAAGTCAGACGCCCTCCCCCCGCAGCGTCATCGTGGTCGGAGGGGGAATAGTAGGAGTTGCTTGCGCCTGGTTGCTACAACGCCGGGGCCACCGGGTCTTGCTGATTGATCCCGCCCTTGGTTCCGACTCCAGCGCAGAGACGGGCCCGAACGCCAGCCGGGCGGCCCTGGGGGTTCTGATGGGTCAGGTTTTTCACCGCAGCCATGGCAGGGGTTGGCAGTTACGCCAGCGCAGCCTGGCGCTCTGGAAATCCTGGAGCCATTCGCTGGCGTCCCGGGGACGGCCCATCGCCTATCGCAGCGGTTTGCTACTCCTGGCCCATGACGGACCCGAACTGGAGCGCCAGCAAACCTTGCTGGCTGAGCGCCAAAAGCTGGGACTTCCCTTCTCCGCCTGGAGCCTGGAGCAACTGCAGGCCATCGCCCCGCCACTGCCGGCGCCAGCCCTGGGAGGCTTGTTTTCTGCCGCAGATGGCCAGATCGATCCCCATCAGGCCCTCGAAGCCCTGCACAGCGACGCTTGCGCCGCCGGGTTGACCAGCCTGCCGGAATCGGTCACGACCCTCGAACCCCGGCGCCGCGGTAGCGGCTGGCAAGTTCGCCTCCAGGACGGCCGCGCCCTGGAGGCCGAATGGTTGGTCCTGGCCGCCGGCATCGAGGGCCAGTCGCTGCTGGCCGCTCTCGCAAGCCAGGGCGCCTGGGGTGCCGCGGTGAGGGCGGGCCCTCCCCTGCAGCTCGAACCTGTGTTGGGCCAAGCCCTTGAATTGGAAGTGGAGGCCAGCGTCGCCCAGGCGATCGGCCAACCCCCGTCCGATCAGAACAACAGCGACCCAATTCCTGGCTGGCCGGGGGTAGTTGTCTGGCAAGGCATGTGTCTGGTGCCCAGGCCGGACCTACCTGGCGGACGCCGTCTCTGGCTGGGTTCCAGCCTCGAACCCGGACGAGAGCCGGACCCCGAGGCCCTGCAGAGCCTGCGCGCCCTGGCGGGGGCGGCCCCCGACTGGCTGCTGCGGGCGGGGGTGCTGCGCCATTGGCAGGGCCTGCGGCCCCGGCCTATCGGCCGACCGGCTCCCCTGCTGGAGTGCCTGGCACCCGGCTTGCTGCTGGCGAGCGGCCATTACCGCAACGGGGTGCTGCTGGCCCCGGCCAGTGCTGAGTGGGTCGTTGAGCAGATTGAGGCGCCTTGCCAACACACTGATTCTTCGCTTAGGGCTGAACCTCACCAACCCTAGTTGCTATTCCAGACAAAACGTGAAGAAGCAGCATACTTCCAGACAAAATCTACTGCTATACCAGCTAAAAGTGCCAACAATGGCTGGTGCGATACCTGCCTGAAGAAAGCTGAAGAAACTCCCACATTCGCCACCATACCCAGCGATGTGACCATAAGAAAACGCAGCAGACCAACCAAAAGAAATATTCCCTTTAGCTGCTGGGCGCGAAAGGTGAGTACATTATTGATCAGATAATTGGAGGTGGCTGCACTCACGACTGCCATGATCTGTGCCTGCTCGAAGCTCCAACCAAATTGCCGCCGGGTAAAGGCATAAACCATCAGGTGTATCGCGATGCCGGTGCCGCCAACGAGCGCAAAACTCACGGCTCGGCGGGGAATGGCACGCAACAGCAGGGTATGCAGGATCGAAACACCGAGATCCCAGATTACGGCTATGTTCAGTTTGGATTCCCCGGAGGTGCGAGGCATAAAGGTGAGCGGAACCTCGGACACCCTCAGATGACCCTTGCTGATGGCCAGCATCTCATAGAGAAACTTAAAGCCACTAACATCCACATCGCGCACATAGGCAAGACAACGATCGACTCGCAGGGCAAAAAAACCACTCATGTAATCAGTTAGCTGGCGATAGCGTGGAAGACTATAACGAGCAACATCATTGGCAAACTTTGAATTGCGCTCCCGCTTGGCGCTGAGGCCGTGGATATTTGCCTCGGGATGGAAACGACTACCGATAACGAGATCATGTCCCGATTGCTGTAATGTATCAACCGTTCTTGCCACTGCGGACGGCTCATGCTGTCCATCGCAGTCCATAACAACCACTACATCACCAGTTGCATCAAGAATGCCCTCCTTGATCGCACTAGAAAGACCACTGCGACCAACTCTGCGGATCAATCGCACACATGGATAGTGATGAGCTATGTCGCGAACCTCATTTGCTGTGCCATCCTGTGAATCATCATCAACAAAAATCAATTCGAGATTATAGACCTTTTCCAGGGTCAGCAACTGCGTGGCGATCGGGCGAATGTTCTCCCGCTCATTGAATGTGGGCAGAACGATGCTTAGTCGCACGCGAGCACTTTATTCCTTTTATCCCTTCGATCCTATCCCAGGCTGAATGGGGTCATTCGACCCTTCAGCTTGCTGAATTAGGCAAATACTGCCTTGCTTCCCCCGGTAGACCATCATCTGCAGGTGCAGGTTCAACGGGGGAGCAGCGACAACCACAAAAAAGCCCCCCTAAAGGGGGGACTCTTAAGCCACTAGGCGGAATTCGGCGAGCGGGCGAACCCAAGGGCTCACTTGCTTTCGGTGAATTCAGCGTCAATCACATCATCGGCCGAGCTGGCGCCTGCGCTAGCGCCGTTGCCATTTCCACCAGGGGCCTCGCTGGCCGCCCCATCGGCACCTGCCTGCTGGTACACGGAGGCACCAGCGGCATATAGGGCCTGTTGCAGCTGTTCAAGGACGGTCTTGATGGTGGCGGTGTCGTCATTGGCCAGGGCCTCTTTGAGTTGGGTGCTGAACTGCTCCACCTTGGCCTTGTCTTCGGCACCCACCTTGTCGCCGAGGTCAGCGAGTTGTTTTTCGGCCTGATAAACCAGGGTCTCGGCCTGATTCTTGAGGTCGATTTTCTCGCGCTTCTCTTTATCGGCAGAAGCATTGGCCTCCGCATCCTTGACCATGCGATCTACTTCGTTGTCACTCAGGGTGGAAGCTCCGGTGATCGAAATGCTCTGCTCCTTGCCGCTGCCCTTGTCCTTGGCAGTGACGCTGAGGATGCCATTGGCATCAATGTCGAAGGTCACCTCAATCTGGGGCACGCCACGGGGGGCCGGCGGGATGCCATCCAGGCGGAAGGTGCCCAGGGACTTGTTGTCGCTGGCCATTTCCCTTTCGCCCTGCAGCACGTGAATCTCCACATTGGTCTGACCGTCCACGGCGGTGGAGTAGGTCTCGGCCTTCTTGGTGGGGATGGTGGTGTTGCGACCAATCATCTTGGTCATCACACCACCGAGGGTTTCCACCCCAAGCGAGAGGGGCGTGACATCCAGCAGCAGGATGTCCTTGACCTCGCCGGCGAGCACACCGCCTTGAATCGCGGCACCAACGGCCACCACCTCATCAGGGTTGACCGTTTGATTTGGATCCTTGCCAGTGACCCGCTTGACCAGTTCCAGCACCGCCGGGATGCGGGTGGAACCGCCCACCATGACGATCTCATCGAGTTCGCTGGTGGAGAGCTTGGCGTCCTTGAGGGCCTG
>JBIIRU010000083.1:0-9221 GCA_044341355.1 Cyanobium sp.
ATGCCGCGACCAACTGCTGGAGGTGGTGCTCGATTTGGGCCGGGTGCCGGAGGCCCGCTACCCCTCCAGGGCCGTGGCGCTGGCAACCGAGCCGATAGAACGAGCTGACCTGGCCGGAGTGCTGGAGCGCTTGGGCCCCTTCGGTGGTGACAACCGCGCTGGCATAGAGCGCACCCTGCATCGCATCAGCGCCCTGCGCAACCGCCGTGGTGAAGTGGTGGGCCTCACCTGCCGGGTGGGACGGGCCGTGTTCGGCACGGTGGCCATGGTGCGTGACCTGCTGGACAGCGGCGCATCCCTGCTGCTGATGGGCCCGCCCGGGGTTGGTAAAACCACAGCTCTGCGGGAGATCGCCCGGGTGCTGGCCGATGAGCTGGGCCGGCGCGTGGTGGTGATCGACACCAGCAATGAGATCGCCGGTGATGGTGACATCCCCCATCCGGCCATCGGCCGGGCGCGGCGCATGCAGGTGGCCCAACCTGAATTGCAGCATCAAGTGATGATCGAGGCCGTCGAAAACCACATGCCCGAGGTGATCGTCATCGATGAGATCGGCACCGCCGCCGAAGCGATGGCGGCCCGCACGATCGCCGAGCGAGGCGTGATGTTGGTGGCCACAGCCCACGGCAATGCCCTGGCCAATCTGATCAAAAACCCCACCCTCAGCGACCTCGTTGGCGGCATCGAGTCAGTCACATTGGGCGATGAGGAGGCGCGCCGCCGCCGCACCCAGAAAACCGTGCTCGAACGGGCGGCGGAACCCACGTTCTCCCAGGCGGTGGAAATGCACAGCCGCCACCGCTGGCTGGTGCATCGGGATGTGGCCGCCACGGTGGACCAATTACTGCGCGGCCAGCCCCCCCGGCCCCAGATCCGGGAGCTCCAGGCCGATGGCCAGTGGCGCCTGCAGGAGTCCGGCCCGGAAGCGCCCGGGCCCAATGGCGCCAGCAGCTCCAGCAGCTCCAGCAGCTCCAGGGGCGAGATAGCGCCCCCCCGCCGACCGGCCAGCCGCCGTCCGCTGGCCGCCGTACCCCTGCCCGATCCCACCGCCCAGGCCCCCCACCGCCGGGCGCTGGCCGACGAGCCATTGGTGGAGCCATTGGTGGCGCCCTTTGCCGAGCCAAGGGCCGCTGCTAGCGCCGCCGAGCCCGAGCCGCTGCTTCTCTGCGGCCTGGGACTGGCCCCAGCCCGGTTACAGGAAGTAATCCGCGCCCGCCAGCTACCGGTGCAGCTGGTCGCCGACGTGGAGCAGGCAGAAGTGGTGTTGAGCGTGCGGGGCCAACTGGGCCGGGACCCGGAGCTGAGGCGCCGCGCCCAGGCGGCGGGACGGCCGATCCTGGTGATCAAAAGCGATAGCCCCCATCTGATCCAGCGGGCCCTGGAGCGCCTGCTGGCCCGCTCTGGCCGGGACGAGGCAACGGCCCAGGCAGGGTCCCAGCCAAGCGGCGGGAGCGACGGAGCCGCCGGATCCCCACCCCGGGCCCTCGAGGACGGCCATGCGGCCCTGGAGGAATGCCGCCTGGCCGTCGAACAGGTGGTGCTGCCGGAGGGTCGCCCGGTCGAACTGCTGCCCCGCAGCGAGCGGGTGCGGCAGATGCAGGCCGAATTGGTGGGCCGTTATCGTCTGCGCAGCGCCGTCTTCGGCAAGGGAAACCAGCAGCGACTACGGGTGTTTCCCGCCTGAACAGCAGGGCCCTGAGCTGCAGGGCGAGTTGACGAAGGACCGGCCGCTGTGGGTTACTGGCTTGGTACCGGTGCAAATCGGTGCCAAGAATCGCCGCAAGTTGTTCCCCAGTGAACAGCCCCCCGGAAGATTCTCTCGTTGGGCCGTCGCCAAGCGGTAAGGCAGCGGGTTTTGGTCCCGCCATTCCTAGGTTCGAATCCTAGCGGCCCAGTTTTGAAACTCTTGCTGTGTCCTTGGCTCCGGCACCGCTGCTCGTCTTTGATTTCGACGGCGTGCTGGTCGACGGCATGGAGGAGTATTGGTGGTCGTCCCGTCGCGCCGCCCTGGAGCTGCTGGGAGCCCCCCCGCAGCAGCCCCTGCCGGAGGCGGTGCCGCCGGCCTTCCGCCAACTTCGCCCCTTGATCCATAAGGGCTGGGAGATGGTGCTGGTGGCCGCCGAGCTGGGCCGCGCCACGCCCGCCCCTGTGCCAACTACTGCCGCAAGCTATGCCGGGCTGCTGGCAGGGGCCCTGGAGCGCTGGGGCTGGCAACCGGCCACGCTGCAACGGGCCCTTGAGGAGGTGCGCGCCGATGCCATTGCCACCGATCGGGCCGGCTGGCTGGCCCGCCATCGCTTCTACCCGGGGGTGGTCGAGAGGCTGCAGCGCCTCGGCCAGGAGGGCGCCCCCTGGCGGGTGCTCACCACCAAGGGGGCGGCCTTCAGCCGCGAGCTGCTGGAGGCCGCAGGTCTGCAGCCCTGCGGCCTCGATGGCCACGAACAGGGCCCCAAAACCGAGGTCTTGAAACGGCTGCTGGCCGAACCTGAAGCTGGGGGAGGCCCCCTGTGGTTCATCGAGGATCGGCGGGCCACCCTGGCTGAGGTGCGCACCAGAGCCGACTTGGCCGCGGTGCGCTGCTGGCTGGCGGCCTGGGGCTATCTGGCCCCCGGCGATGGCCAGGGGCTTGGCCCCCTGGGTATTGACTGGCTGGAGGCAAGCCAGTTCCTGGGCCCCCTGGAAACCTGGGGCTCGCCAGCCCCTGGCAACGCCGCCCACGAACGCTAGAGTACGGCCGTACTACGCGCGATTGGGACGCCGGCCCCGACTGGTGGCACTGATAAAGAGAAGGCCGCAGGATGGCGCCCACTTCGGGCACGTCTGGCCCCACAGCCCGTTCCCATCACCTATCCCCCCATGCCTGTCGATTCCAAGGCCGCCGCCTCTGCCAGCTCCGGCAGCGCCTCGGCGGCTGACGTCCGCGCCGCCGCCGAGCGGGACAAGGCCCTAGGCCTGGTCCTCACCCAGATCGAGCGCAATTTCGGCAAAGGCTCGATCATGCGCCTGGGCGATGCCTCCCGCATGCGGGTCGAGACCTTCTCCACCGGAGCCCTCACCCTTGACCTGGCCTTGGGTGGTGGCTATCCCAAAGGGCGGGTGGTGGAGGTCTATGGACCCGAAAGCTCCGGTAAGACCACCCTCACCCTGCATGCCATCGCCGAGGTCCAACGCCGCGGTGGCGTGGCGGCCTTCGTCGATGCCGAGCATGCCCTTGACCCGGTCTATGCGGCAGCCCTGGGGGTGGACATCGAGAATCTGCTGGTGTCCCAACCCGACACCGGTGAGATGGCCCTGGAAATCGTCGACCAATTGGTGCGCTCCGCTGCGGTCGACATCGTTGTGATCGACTCGGTGGCCGCCCTGACGCCCCGGGCCGAAATCGAGGGTGAGATGGGGGACCTGGCCGTGGGCAGCCAGGCGCGGCTGATGAGCCAGGCGATGCGCAAGATCACCGGCAACATCGGCAAATCGGGTTGCACGGTCATTTTCCTGAACCAGCTGCGCCAGAAAATCGGCGTGACCTACGGCAACCCCGAGACCACCACCGGGGGCAACGCCCTCAAGTTTTATGCCTCGGTGCGGCTTGATATCCGCCGCATCCAAACCCTGAAACGGGGCACCGAGGAATACGGCATCCGGGCGAAGGTCAAGGTCGCCAAAAACAAGGTGGCGCCACCTTTTCGCATCGCCGAATTCGACATCCTCTTTGGTCGGGGCATCAGCACCGTGGGCTGCCTGCTCGACCTGGCCGAAGAAACCGGGGTTGTGACCCGCAAGGGCGCCTGGTACAGCTACGAGGGTGACAACATCGGCCAAGGCCGCGACAACACAATCGCTTGGCTCGAACAAAATCCCGGCCCCAAGGACACCATCGAAGTCCAGACCCGGCGCCGCCTCACGGAGGGTCAGGAGGTCAGTGCCAATTCAATGAAGCCCCTGGCGGCGGCCGCCAAGTTGGCCGCCAGTACCGCCGATCAGGACTCCTTGGAGGAGGAGGCAGACGAAAGCCTGGTCCTCAGCGACATGCCAGAGGACTGAGGCCTAAGGCCAGAAGACTGAGTCCTGAGTCGTGAGTGCTCTGGCCCGAGGCAAAGCCCGAATAGCTGATGGCCCAACACCTTTAAGGATGTTGGGCCAATCCTTCAGGCCGCGTCCACCAAGGGCAGATCTGCGACCAGGGTGCCTGCCTGCAAGATGCGGGCCACCCGATGCAGCTCCTGAATGGCATCGGCGCCCTCAAGCTTGACGAGCTCATGGCCGTCACGGGACTCCACCCAACTGATGCCGAAATTGGAGACCAGGAAACGCACCAGGTGACCATCGCCAAGGTCGGCCACAAAGGAGGCCCCTTGGCCATCAAAGTCATCGCGACAGACATAACAGGTGGCCACCAGCCCTTGCTGACGCATGGATTCGGCCAGGGCCTGGAGGCTCAAGACGAGATCCTGAATCAGGGCTCGGTACTGCTCAGCAAGGCGGGGAAACATGGGCCCCAGGGGGGAGATTTGAGAATCCTAAGGTTTTCTTCCGTTTTCAGGGGCCAGGGATGGGCGTTTGCCCACCCATGTCCTGCTACCGGCTTCAGCCATCGGAGAGGTGCCACCAGCCGGCGGCCGGCCCGATGAACCGCACCGTCAGCCAGAACAGCACCAGGGCCGAAATGCCAATCCAGGCGCCACGGGTGCTGACCGACACAAACCGATCGGCCTGATTGCGACTCAGGGGCAGCCAGGGCAGCAAACGGGGTGAATCGTCGCCCTTAGCGTCGCCCTTGCTGGTGGACTTAGGGGCGGGCTTGGGTTGGCGGGGTGGCAACCCCTGGCTGGCGCGACGCTTGGCTTCCCCCATCCAGGCAGGCAACAACTGGGATGAGCCTAGGGACGCTCCCCCCAGCGTGCTCAGCCCGGTAACAAACGGGTGAGGGGCTCCCAGGGCTCGAGGGCGGTCAACACCTGGCGGCCCCAGCCACGGCAACGGGGCCGGCCATCCAGCACCGCCAGCCTGCCGCCGCCGCGCCTGAGGCCCGCCAGCCCGCGCTGCATCAGGTTGAGCGCTTCGGGCAGCAGCAGTTCGCGGAACCAATCCTGGCCCTGACGCCGCAGCTGGGCGACCCGGGCGGCCGTGAGCGGATCCTCCAGGCTGGCGATCGGCAGCAGGGCCACCACCACCTGGGCGGGCAGCGGCAGGCGGGATTGGTTTTGCAGCCACCAACTCCAGCGGCAGCAGACCACGCCATTGCTTTCGGGAGCGGTGCCCTCGTGGCAGACGCGCCGGCCAAATTCAGCCGCCAGGGCACTGGTCAACCCCAGCCGCAGGGCCTGGTCATCCAACAGCACCACCGTCAGTCCGGCCTGGCCCAGCACCAGGCGGCGGCTGTGATCGAGCAGGTGCTCGGCGTAGTGGGGGCTATTGGGCAGGGGCTGGCGCAGGGGCAGATAGAGGGGCAGGGGGTCGGCCAGGGGCGGATCGGCCAGATCGACGACCACCTGGGGATTGAGGCCAAGGCTGGCCGCCGAAACCCCGCCACTGCGCTCACTGGTGAGTTCGCCGACCAGTACGGCACCGCGGCCCTGGAGCAGGCCCAGCAGCTCGCGCAGGGGCTGGAGGGGCTGGCGATGCAACTGCCACTGCAGCAGGGCCGGTTCGACCACGGCCCAACCACACCAATGGGGATCGCCAGCGGCCAGCCAGGCGGGCCAGGGATCGGGGGGGGACGCCAACAGGGGCAGCAGATGGCGCAGGGGAGCCTCTTCTTCTGGTGCCAGGGCCACCACCTGGCGGGCTGGGGCGAGGGGATGGCGGGGCTGGGCCAGGAGACGGCGACTGAGGCGCTCGTGCAGCACCAGCAGGCTGGCTTCGGCGGCGGGCTGGGCCCGTATCAGCCGGTCCCAGTCGCGGGGCTCCAGCACCACCGCCATCGCCTGCCGCAAGCGCGGCTCCAGCATTTCCAGCTCCGGAATCACCAACTGGCGATCGGCCAGGGCCGCGCTGCTCCAGACGCTGAGCAACTCCTGGGGATTGAGCAGCCAGAGGCAATGGGGCGGCGGGGCCGTGGGGCCCTCCCAACAGGGCAGATCGAGCCCCGATGCCCGCAGCCGGGGCCACTCCACCTGCAACAGGCGCCGGCGGCGCTCATCGCTGACCACCAGGGCCAGGGGGGGTTCGCTGAGGGCCAAGGGCACCAGCAGGCTGATCCACCAACTGGGATCGGTGCCCGGGGAAAGGCGCAGCAGGGTTTGATCGCCACGGCGCAAGCTGCGGGCCACCAGGCGACTGAGGCTGAGGTGGTGGGGCCAGCGCTCAGCCCCCTCCCGCCGCAGCAGGGCCTTGAGGTGGTGGTGGGCGCTGGCTTCCAACATCGATGGATCGTAGGAAGGGGCTGATATCGGCACGGCAGCGTTGATGACAGCAGTGGGGCGCTCCCAGCCGGTGGGCATCGTGGGCCTGGGCCTGATCGGCGGCTGCCTGGGCCTGGATCTGCAGGAGGCCGGGGCGGAGGTGCACGCCCTGGTGCATCGCCCAGCCACCGCCGAGCGGGCGCGGCAACGGGGCCTGGCCAGCCGGGTGGATACGAATCCGGCGGTGCTGGCGGACTGCGGCTTGGTGATCTTGGCCCTACCCCTCGATCGCCTGCTGGACCCCGATCCGGCCCTATTGGCGGCCCTGCCCGCCGATGCGGTGGTCACCGATGTGGGCTCGGTGAAGCAACCAGTCCTGGCGGCCTGGGGACCGCGATTGCGCCGTTTTGTCGCCAGCCATCCGATGGCCGGCACCAGCCGCTCGGGGGTGGAGGCGGGCGAAAAAGGTTTGTTTCAAGGGCGCCCCTGGGTGGCGACTCCCGACGCCGACACCGACCCGGAAGCCCTGGAGGCGGTGCGCCAGTTGGCGACAACGGTGGGAGCCCGCTGGCTCTGCTGCGATGCCGCATCCCATGACCGGGCCGTGGCGCTGATTTCGCACCTGCCGGTGCTGGTGGGGGCAGCGTTGCTGCAGACCGCTGACGGGGGCGGGCAGGCCAGCGGCCTGGGGGGGCTGGTGCGGGATTTGGCTTCTAGGGGTTTTGCTGATACGACCCGCGTTGGGGGGGGGAATCCGGAACTGGGGACATTGATGGCGCGCTGCAACCGCACCGAATTGCTGGCGACGCTGGGGCGTTATCGGCAGGCGATTGCTGGGCTGGAGAGGTTGGTGGAGCTGGAGGATTGGCAGGGGTTGGAGGGGGTGCTTAGAGAGTGTGGGGAGATGCGGCAGGAGTTTTTGGGTTGAGCTGAGCGGGTGCCGCCGCATGAACGATTTTGCTTAAGGAATAGGGGGCAGCCAGTTCTCCACGTGCTGGCCAGGCACCTGGGCAAATTCGCGGGTTATGGATCGATCGCATCGCGGATCTGCGGCTCGGGCTGGTCACGGCTGAGCACAAATCCCGGCTCGAAGGCCTCCAGGCCGGCCTCCAGCATCTGCCAGGGATCGTCGATCGGCAACAGCAGCACACCATTGCCGAAATGCTTGACCGCCACCTCGTTGCCAGGGAAGCGGTATTGCTTCGGTAGGCGCACCGCCTGAGTGCGGCCGGAAAGAAAAAGCTTGGCGTTATCCATGGCCGTCCTGCATGACGGTCATCACCAACGATAGCTACCAGATGGGGTTGGGCGCCTAATGGGGCAAGGATCAGTGTTTGCATGAGTTACCATGGCCGGGGCCAGTTGTCGCACTTTGGGCGGCGAACCGGCTGCAGCTGCCTACGATGAACCGATGGCACTTGTTCGGATCAGCCACGATCCCGCCGTGATGGGCGGTAAGCCCTGCATCCGCGGGCTGCGCATCACGGTGGGCACGGTCGTGGGGCTGATCGCCAGCGGCAACAGCCGCGAACGGATCCTGCAGGCCTACCCGCAACTGGAAGCTGCCGATATTGATGAAGCCTTGGCCTATGCCGCCTGGCGCCTGGAAGAGCGGGAAGAGGCACTTGTGCTGAGCTGATGGCCAGGCTCCTGGTCGACATGAACCTTTCGACCGAATGGATCCCCTTATTGCGAGCTGCTGGACATTGGGCCGTGCACTGGTCCGAGGTGGGCGATCCGAGAGCGCCGGATACGGCTTTGATGCAATGGGCCATAGCCAACTGCTGTGCGATTTTCACCCACGACCTCGACTTCGGGACGATGCTTGCCCTCAGCGGTGCCGATGGCCCCAGCATGCTGCAGGTGCGTTGCTTGAACGTGCTGCCTGGGGCGATCGGCCCTTTGGTGCTGTCGCTGCTTAAGGCCTACGGCGCCGAAATCAAGCAAGGGGCGTTGGTGGTAGCCGACGAACGCCGTGAGCGAGTGCGGATCCTGCCGCTGAACAGGCAGAAATGACGCAGACATAACCACTGAATCGCAGTGGTACTCAGGGCTGGTTGAAAGAATCAGAAGCTCTCCACCATAGACTTGTATCGAAATCGGCCTAAACTGCTAAAAAGTTTCCAAGACGAACTGAGGGTGCGGCGCTACGCACCCCGAACCGGGAAAACCTACGAAAGCTCGATTCGGCGCTTGATTCGGTTTCATTAACTGCGCCATCCCAGGCAAATGGGCACGGCTGAAATCCACCAATTCCTCACCCATCTGGCGGTGGTGGTTCGGTTGATCTATGGCACTGGATCAAGGATTGAGGGAGCCATGATGCTGATGTGCTCTGATGGATGTGGCAAAGTATTGCTACGAGATGCCCTGGCAAGGAAATACGTTTCGGCAGCACAGGAGTGGGTATGGCAATGGGTTTTCCCCCAGCAGTATCGCTGGAGAAACCGACAAACTGGCACCCAGGGACGGCACCACTTAGACAAGAGTGTGATCCAAAAGGCAGTAAGAAAAGCCGTACTCGCCTCTGGATTGAGCAAGCCCGCAGGCTGCCACACATTTCGGCACTCATTTGCCACCCACCTACTGGAGGCTGGCTATGACATACGCACAATCCAGGAACTGCTGGGCCACACCGACGTCAGGACAACAATGATTTACACGCATGTGTTGAATCGTGGACCCGGAGGAATAATTAGCCCAGAAGATCGACTTTAATCTGAGAGAACGAGGCGTTGGACAGAACCATAAGCCACAATGAAGATAGCTGTTGGCGGCTTTGAAGTGGGGGTTGTATTGGTTGGATAAACTTGCTTACGGGGATCGCAATCTATACCGCAGGAGATTAGCTAAGCAACAGCACGTTAGAAGGTTCAAGTTTAC
>JBIIRU010000365.1:0-2663 GCA_044341355.1 Cyanobium sp.
GGACCTGGCCCTACCCGAAACCACAACCGGCGATGTGGTCGCGGTGTTTGCCACCGGTGCCTACAACGCTTCGATGGGATCGAACTACAACCGCATTCCCCGCCCCGCCACCGTGCTGGTGCATGGCGGCATGGCCGATGTGGTGCAGAAGCGGGAAGAGCCGGTCGATTTACTGCGCTATGACGTTCTTCCCCATCGCCTCAGCAAGCTAAACTAAAAAACAAGAAGGGCTTGTTGGCTGCCCTGGGTGTGTGACGTGATCTGGCAGCAGCACAACGATCTGCTCCTTTTTCTCCTAGACCTTCTGTTTGCCTCCCTATTTGTGGTCCTGCTATTGGGCCGCATAGGTGAATCACGGACCCTTTGGCTACTGCGTGGCTATTTGTTCTTGGTGTCATTGGCCTGGCTGATTCAGCGGTTCGTGCCCCTGCCGCTGACCAGCAAATTGCTCGATGCCCTTGTGCTGGCCTGCAGTTTGGCCCTGGCAATTCTCTGGCAGGGCGAGTTGCGTCGACTGATGGAATTGTTGGGCACCGGGCGTTTGGGTGTGCTTTGGGCCGACAGGAGCCGGGACCAACTGGTTTCTGGCTCGGTCCATGTGATCACGGAGGCGGCTGGACGCCTGTCCCAGGCACGCCGGGGGGCCTTGGTGGTTCTTGACTTGGGCAGCGATCTGCGTCCCGAGGATTTCCTGAACCCCGGCATACCCCTCGACGCCAAACTCTCGGTCGATCTACTACTCAATCTCTTTGCCGCTGATACCCCCCTGCACGATGGGGCTGTCTTGGTTCAGAAAAATCGCATCATCGCCGCCGGGGTGATTCTGCCCCTCTCGCGCCAGGGAATTCATCGCTACGGCACCCGCCACTTGGCGGCCCTCGGCCTCACCGAGCGCCATGAACGCTGTCTTTGTGTCGTGGTCTCCGAGGAGACCGGCACCCTGTCGCTAGCCCGGCTGGGCCGCCTGGAGCGGCCGATCACCAGCAGTCGCCTGCAGGATCTGCTCAGCGAAGCGGTGGCCTCCGTTCCAAGTGGGCGTAGCGTGGCCCAGGACACGCCGGATAACCGCGGATGAGTCGCGCCCTGGCGACAGCCTTTTCACCCCAGAGACGGCCCTTACCCGCCGGCCTGGATCCCGAGCGGCTGCCGGCCCATGTCGCCTTGATCATGGATGGCAATGGCCGCTGGGCCCGCCAGCGTGGCCTGCCCCGGGTCATGGGCCACCGGGCCGGGGTGGAAGCCCTCAAACGCACCCTGCGGCTTTGCAGCGATTGGGGCATCGGTGCCCTCACCGCCTATGCCTTCTCTACGGAGAACTGGACCCGTCCAGGGGAGGAAGTCACATTCTTGATGACTCTGTTTGAAAGGGTGCTGGCACGGGAACTGGAAGCACTTGAGCGGGAACAGGTGCGGATTCGTTTTCTTGGCGATCTGGAGCAACTGCCGCCAAGCCTGCGCCAGCAGATTGATGAGGCCAGCCAACGCACGGCCAGTAACACCGGCATCCGCTTCAATGTGTGCACCAACTACGGCGGCCGTCGGGAGCTGGTGCGGGCAGCCCGTCGTCTGGCCGAGCGAGCTGTCGCTGGGCAGCTGGCGGCGGAGGCCATTGATGAGGAGGCCTTTGCCGCCGAATTACTCACCGCCGGCCAGGTGGACCCCGATTTGCTGATCCGCACCAGTGGTGAGCAAAGGATCAGCAATTTCCTGCTCTGGCAACTGGCCTACGCCGAGCTATACATAACCGAGGTGCTGTGGCCTGATTTCGATGAGGAGGCCCTGCTCAAGGCCCTGCTTGAGTACCAGGGTCGTCACCGCCGCTTTGGGGGAGTCCAGGGGAGTCGATGATGCTGCGCCACGATTGGACTACCTCTGAGATTGAGGCCCTTCTCACCCTGCCGCTGGTCGACTTGATCTGGCAGGCCCAGTCCGTGCACCGCCTGGCCAATCCCGGTTATCAGGTGCAGCTGGCTTCCTTGCTGAGCGTCAAAACAGGCGGTTGCGAAGAAGATTGTGCTTACTGTCCCCAGTCGTTGCACCACAGCAGTGATGTGACCGACCGATCCGACTTTGACGTGCCCGGGGTTCTGCGCCGGGCCCGGGTGGCCCGCCAGGCCGGGGCCCAGCGCTTCTGCATGGGCTGGGCCTGGCGCGAAATCCGGGAGGGGGCGCCCTTTGAGGCCATGCTTGAAATGGTGCGGGGAGTGAGGGCCCTGGGGCTTGAGGCCTGCGTCACGGCAGGCATGGTCACCGAATCCCAGGCGAGCAGGCTGGCAGAAGCGGGGTTAAGCGCCTACAACCACAACCTGGACACCAGTCCCGAGCATTACGGAGAGATCATCACCACCCGCTCCTATCAGGAGCGCCTCGAAACTTTGGGGCGGGTGCGCCAAGCCGGCATCGCGCTCTGTTGCGGGGGCATCATCGGCCTGGGTGAATCCGGCCTTGACCGGGCCTCCCTGCTGCAGGTGCTCTCCAACCTGGATCCCCATCCCGAGAGCGTGCCGATCAATGCCCTGGTGGCGGTGCCCGGCACTCCCCTGCAGGACTGCCCGCCGGTCGATCCCCTTGATTTGGTGAGGATGGTGGCCACAGCCCGCATCCTCATGCCCAAGAGTCGGGTGCGCCTCAGCGCCGGTCGCGAGCAGTTGACGCGGGAAGCC
>JBIIRU010000084.1:0-9215 GCA_044341355.1 Cyanobium sp.
GTTTTGAAACTCTTTGTTGCTCATCCCAGAAACCTCGTTGGCCCACTGTCGCAATCAGATCTGATTGAGTAATTATAGCCTTGATTCCGCCGGAATCAAGTCCACTTAGCAATTTTCGAGGTGCCCAATAAGTAATTATAATAAAATATTGATTAAATACGTCTTCTGTTGTTTATTTTGGGGCATTAAATTTCAGTGGTGTAATGCCTTTTGCGTTCATATACAAGCTAAAGAGAAATACCAGAACAGGGAGGATGGAACAGAAGATGTCCATTCTCTTCCAGCCCCAAAGTGGGTACCTCCTCAGTTAAATTATTATATAAATTAGGCGACATACCCGCCCCTAGGGCATGTGATTGAATCGTTCGTTTCTGAAGGGATGCCGTACTGGTGATCATTTAGTTTCGATATAGCAGCAAAAAAGGCTGGTCGTAGACCAACCTTTTCTAATCGACTAAGTTGAGATTTAATCGAATTTGATCTGGATTTGATCAAATATTCTGATTTCTTTTGGCTTAATTAAAGATCCGGCGCCGAAGGCGGCGGCTGTATCCGAACGCAGCGCCAGCACCCAAAACGGGTAAGGGTCCGGGAACTGCGGTGGTAGGAGGGTTAGGGTCATTGACATTGAGGATAATGGTGCCACCACTTTGCTGCGCAAAAGGATTTGATGTGACATTAGTGAAGGCGGTGTACTGAAGCGTGCCGGTTATACCGGACGCGCCAAAGATGATGTCATAGATGCTACTTTTCAGTGTATTTTGATTCCCAGGAATTAAATTTCCAGGTGAAGAAGTAGGTGATTCATTGATATATCTAGCTTCTCCTGTGAGGGACCTGCTGATTTGGCTAACTGCATTGCTTAGTCCACAATAACTGCAGGGGCCAGTAAGATAGAAACGGTTAAAAGTAAGGTTGAGATTATTCGTCCAATCGTGGACCGTTGCTGAACCAGAAGTACCTCCAGTACTGCTTGAAGTAGCGTTGGGAAAATTATAATCAAATCGTTGCTGTCCTGCTGGAACCGGCGTTATGCTGTCTTCTTGCCAACTGCCGGCAGGTGCATAGTCACCAACTAAACCTGTGTAGATAAAGTTTCTTGCTGGAACATCCATTGCAGTTCCTAATGGTGACAGCTGCAGTGGTCTGGGGTTGGCGCCAACGGGCACGTTGGTTGCCGAATTTGCAGTATAAGTTATTGTAACGGCATTGGCTGCTTGTACCGATGCCAAAAGAGACACGGAAAAGCAAGCTTTAATGAGCAGTTGAGTGACGGAGTTTCTCATGTTTGGTGGTAGCGGTTGAAATGAAGGGCTTTCACTTTTAAGGCTAAGCATGGAAAGGTGTGATGGGAAAAATAGCTGCATTATTTAAGGAAATAAATTGATTCATTTAAGATTTTTGTTCAGGCCTCTTGATGATGCCTGCGCAAGCAGCTGTTCAGGGAAATCTAAATACCAGGTTCAGATTTTATGTTTTTGTTCTATTTTTGGTTTATTTTTGTTTTTTAACTTTATCTTCCGATTTAATCATGTATTTCTATTGCCGATCTAAATCTGAGGCTGAATTTTGTTTAGGATTCAGTCCTGGCCAGCTGCTTTTGGCGTGCGCAACAAATTCCCGCAACCTCCCATTGACTAGAGGCGAGCAGGAGGTCCCTGTTGGCTGTCTTGTCAGGTCTGCAACGGTTCAGATGCCAAGCCGTTGCCAGATCACCTCTAACTGGGATTGGTGCAGCTCACAGGAGAAGCAGGATTCGATCTGCTGGGGTGACAGTCGATCGCTGACCTCGACATCAGTCTCTAGGTTGGCGCGGAAGTTGCCACCCTCCTGGTTCCAGGCGGCATGGGCGTGGCGTTGCACGATGCGATAGGCCTGCTCTCGATTCATACCGCTTTCCACCAAAGCCAACAGCACCCGTTGGCTGAATACCACCCCGCCATAAACGTTCATATTGCGAGCCATGTTGTCTGGATAGACCCCCAGGCCCCGCACCACCTCGGTCATCTCCCGCAGCATGAAGTGCAGGGTCACGGAGCAATCCGGCAACATCATGCGCTCTACGGAGCTGTGGCTGATGTCCCTTTCGTGCCAAAGACAGCAATTCTCAAGGGCGGCCACCGTATAACTCCTCAGCACCCTGGCCAAACCGCTGATCCGTTCGCTGCGGATTGGGTTGCGTTTGTGGGGCATGGCCGAACTGCCTTTCTGGCCTTTGGCAAAGCTTTCCTCGACTTCGAGCACATCGGTCCGCTGCAGATTACGGATTTCAGTGGCGAACCGCTCTAAGGAGGCCCCCACCAGGGCAAGCGTCTGTACGTATTCGGCGTGGCGGTCTCGCCCAATCACCTGGGTACTGGCAGTGTCGGGTTCCAGGCCCAGGATTCGGCAGCTGATCGCTTCGACCTGCGGATCGGTGTTGGCATAGGTGCCCATGGCGCCACTTATCTGGCCCACGCTCACAACCTTGTCCAGCCGGGCCAGCCGTTCCCGGTTGCGTTCGGTTTCCGCCAGCCAGCCAGCCACTTTGAAGCCGAAGGTGATCGGTTCGCCATGGATGGCGTGGGATCGGCCGATCATCACGGTGTTCTTATGGACCCGGGCCAATTGCCTCAGGGCATCGCCCAGCCGGTCGAGTTCCTGGCGCAGGACCGCTACAGAGGCTTTCAGTTGCAGGGCCAGACCCGTATCCACAACGTCGGAGCTGGTCATGCCCACATGGATGTAGCGACCCGCATCACCGACGTGCTCATTGACGTTGGTGAGAAATGCAATTACGTCGTGGCGAACCTCCGCCTCGATTTCGAGAATGCGCCAAACCTCAAAGCTCGCCTTCTCCCGGATCTGCTGCAGGGCCTCCTCGGGCAGTCGGCCCAACTCGGCATTGGCCTGACAGGCAGCCAGCTCCACATCCAGCCAGCCCTGGAACTTGGCTTGTTCACTCCAAAGGTTGCCCATTTCGGGCAGGGTGTATCGCTCGATCAAGGCAGCGCGACCCAAACAGAAGCTCACCAACCTATCGGCCCACGGGCAGCAGGCCCCCCAAGGGGAGTCAGGCGATTGAGCTGAGCTGGTGGTGGGGCACCTCGAGTTGGATCAGCTTGCCCCAGGCCTGTTGCCTGATCCAGCAGCTACCGCCACGACAATGGATCAATTCAAAGGGGGGCAGGTCGTTGGGATGGTCCGAAAGACGCACGAAAGTTCCCGGCCTCAGCAGTTCGAGGACCTCGGCTCGCTGTCGGCGATGGGGTCTGTTGAGACTTGTCTGGGTTTGGGGCGCTGCTGAGAGCGAACCGGTGGATCCCGGAAATGCCATCGTGACAGGGATGGGCGGGAAAGACACCATTCTCTAGTGAAGTTTTCCTAAGCACCCATTTCCTTGGAATTTGTTCCGTTTTTGGCCTTGAACCCATGACCAAACGCCAAAGGCTGGATGTGTTGCTGTTTGATCGTGGTTTGGCGTCGAGTCGCCAACAGGCTCAGCAGCTGATTCGTTCGGGACGGGTGCGCAGCGGCGATCAGGTACTTGATAAGCCTGGGGTGCTCTTCAGCCCCGATCTGGAGCTGGAGGTGAGGCAACCACCGCGTTTTGTTTCCAGGGGGGGCGAAAAGCTTGTGGCGGCGTTGGAAGCGTTGCCGATCAGCGTTGTGGGCCGGACCTGTCTTGACGGTGGCATCTCCACGGGTGGTTTTACCGATTGCCTGCTGCAGTGGGGCGCCTCCAGGGTTTATGGCATCGATGTCGGTTACGGCCAGACGGCCTGGAGTCTGCGCTGTGACCCCAGGCTGGTGTTGCGAGAACGCACGAATCTGCGCCACCTCACTCCAGATGAGCTTTATGGCACCGACGACGTGTGGCCGGATCTGGCAGTGGCGGACGTGTCATTCATCTCGTTGGTTCAGGTCCTGCCGGCCCTCAGAAACCTGTTGAGACCGTCCCCGACAACCCCAGGGGCTGGGGTGGAAGCACTTTTGCTGATTAAGCCCCAATTTGAGGTGGGACGGCAACGGGTGGGTAAGGGGGGTGTTGTGAGGGACCCCCTCGCCCACCAAGACGCCATCCACCGGGTGATCGAGGCCTCAAAGGCCCAGCATTGGAAAGCCGCCGGTTTGGTGGCTTCGCCCATCACCGGACCGGCCGGCAACCACGAATATCTAATTTGGTTGGTGGATTTGGATCAAGCCAAATCAGAAGTGGATCCAAAGCAGATTGGGGCCATCGTTGCGACAACGCTGGCAGGACCAAGGCGGCCGGCTTGAGCAAGGCTGGTCAGATGGCGCTGCTGTCCCGATCTCCAGTACGGATGCGTAACACCGAATCGACCGAAGTGATGAAAATCTTGCCATCGCCGATTTCCCCAGTGCGGGCGGCCTCCTGAATGGCGTTGATCACGGTATCGACGCGATCGTCATCGACGACAATTTCCAGCTTCAGCTTTTGTAAAAATTCAACAGTGAACTCCGAACCCCTGTACCGCTCCACTTGACCTTTTTGACGTCCGAAACCGCGTACTTCCGTCACGGTCATGCCGACGATACCCGCAGTCACAAGGGCAATCTTTACATCCTCAAGCTTGAAGGGTCGGATGATGGCCTCGATTTTTTTCATGGAGGAAGACTGGATAACAGGAAAGTAAGCACTTGAGAGAAAGTCTCTCAGAGCTGGATGCGCTTGGGAGGCGTCGGCACAAACAGTATCGGCGCTCTGCCTAGCCATGGCTAGGCCCAGGGTCAAGGGCCCCATGGTAAAAAATGCTAATGGGGCGTTTGCCAGGCTGTCTGCCAACCCCTGGCCTGCAACGATCTTCGTAGGTGCATGGAAATACCATTTAGCCCCACCCCCTCCACCGGCCCCGGCCCAAGCCCCCATGTCATCCCCCTCACCCCTTCCGGTCCCAAGGTCCGCTGAGCGACGGGCTGCCCCCGAAGAGGCAGCTCAGGCCTTAGCCGAAGTGCAATTGCTGACCTTTGAGAATCCTGCGCCGGCAAGGGTGTATGAGGTCTCGATCGAACTTCCGGAGTTCACCTGTCTTTGTCCGTTTTCTGGGTATCCAGATTTTGCCATTCTGCGCTTGCTCTATCAGCCAGGACCGAGAGTGCTGGAGCTGAAGGCCCTGAAGCTTTATGTCAATAGTTTTCGCAATCGCCCCATCTCCCACGAAGCGGTGGCCGTCGGAATCCTTGACGACCTGGTCGCGGCAGCCGATCCGCTTTGGATCGAGCTCGTTGCCGATTTCAACCGTCGCGGCAACGTCCATACCGTGGTGAGGGTGAGTCACGGCGAGCGCCAACCCTGCTGAAGCAGGCCCCTTTAGGGAGTTGTCGTTGGTCTCAATCCTTGCAGCATGGCTGGTAGTTCGGTCGCCAAGGCCGTCAAGTTGCGATTGCAGAGCCCGCCTAGATGGAGCCGACCCTGGGGACCTTTCCCTTCGGCAATAGCCCATAGCTGTCGGGTGGCGATCAGGCTGAGGGCACCGCCCACCAGTGAGATCGCAAAGCCGCTGTAAACGAGGGGCACGCCGGGATCTTTCTTTAGCAGGATGCCGCTGGCGGCCAGCACACTTTCGATGCGCAAGGGCAAGCCCAGCACTTCGACCGCCGGTCCGCCAGGGATGATCTGGGCCAGCAATTGACCTTCCCCGTTGAAGACCTGGGCAGGTCCCTGCTCACTGCCAAGGCTCACCAGGACGGGCTGGCTGCCATCCGGTCGGGTCGGCAGCACCAGACCCCAGATTTGCTCGCCAAGCTGGGGGAAAGCCTGAAGTGGCAACTGCAGTACGGGGCTGCGACCGATCTGCAGATTGACGGCCACCAGGGCCCAGTCGGCTTGGTAGAGCGTGATTCCTTTGTGGCGCAGGGGGTGATTAACGCTGATGGTGGCCTCTAAGGGAGCCTCAGCCTTGGCAGCCTCTCCAGGGGGCAGCAGGCGCAGTTTGGAGGTGAACTGTTCAGGCCGACCGGCTGGATCCCTTTGGATTGAAAAGTCGTCTAAGGCCAAGGTCAATTGTGTCTGGCCGCGGGGATTGAGGAGTTCGAGGTCATGGCCGGGGGCTAAGAAGCGTTCTAGCCGCTGACCGGCCAGAGCTCCCCAGCTGGCCCCAAGCATCAGAACGACCAAGCCGGCGTGAACAAGCAGGGGACCAACGCGACCGGCCACACCCCTGCGGGCGGCCAGCCGGTCTTGCTGGCGACGGATCTGCCAGCCTCCTTTTACTAATTGCTGTTCGAGGTAATCTAGATCTGTTGCTGGGCTCTCTGTTTCTAAGGTTTCTGCTATAAATAGCTTGCTGAGTTGGCGCGGTTGGCTATAATCAATCCAGCGCAACGAGGCTTGCAGGGCTGGCCACTGACGGCGCCAGCTGCAGAGGATCAAAGCCAGGGCCAGCAGGGCCAGCAGGGTTAGAAACCATTTGCTGGAGTAAACATGGTCAAGCTGTAGCTTCAGAACACTGTCACCACGAAGTAATCCAAGCCAAGGATTTGGGTCGTAGCGTTGATGATAAAACTCAGTGGTTTCCTTCTGAGGAATGGCGGTGCCGATGCCGCTAGATAGGGCAATCAGCAGCAGCAGACCGATCGCTACTTTCAGATTGGAGAGCCAGGCCAAAGGGCGCATCAGTGCTGTCGACAAAGCGCTCATGCCAGGTGGGCCACAAGGGTGAGGGCACCAGTCACGAGTAGAACAACTCCACTAATAGGCGGCACCCATTGACCTATTTGCCTCAGTTTTAACAGGGAGGGAAGGGTGGCCGCCGCCGTGCCAGCCAACAGCAGGGGCAGCACCTGGCCGGCCCCAAAGCTGGTGAGCAGCAGCATGCCTACCAGCGGCTTTCCGGTCTCGGCCATCCAGGCCAGAAGCACCGCAAGCACTGGGGTGGTGCAGGGTGTGGCCGCCAAACCGAAGGCCAGACCGGCAGCCAGGGGAGCCAGAGGGGCCGGAACCAGACGGCGCCACCGCTCTGGATCAGGGCCGGCAGGGAGGCGCAGGGGCAGGAAACCAAGCAGGTTGAGTCCCATCAAAAGGGCCAGACTGGCCACCAGCAGTGGAATCTGATCTGGAAGGCTTCCATAAAGTCGACCCATCAGGCCACTTGCTAGCCCTAATAGCACCAGCGAGGTGACGATTCCCAGAGCGAAGCACAGACTGCGCTGCCACGGCAGAGGACCTTTGTCGCGGGAATGGTCGGCAAAACCAGCCAAGTAGGCCAGAGTCACGGGCAGCAAGGAAAGCGAGCAGGGGCCCAGGCTGGTGAGCAGTCCACCAGCGAAAACGGCTCCAAAGGTGAGCGGACCTGGATGGGCAAGGCTGCCCTGGAGGAGTTGTTCGCTGCCCCGTGCCAGGTCGGCAAACTGCAGGGCGAGGCTGGGCATTGCCAAGGCGGGCAGCAAGGTTGCCAGCCTATCTGGGGCCCGCGGCAGGCCGACGCTTGGGCCGTGCGGATTCCAGACCCTGGCTTTCGAGGGCGCAGCGCACTAGTAAGCCGGCCAGAAATAGGCTCGACAGTAGGGAATTGCCTCCGTAGCTGACCATGGGCAGCGGTAAGCCGGTGGTGGGCATGGCTCCGCTGGCGACGGCGATGTTGAGGATCGACTGGCCGACGAGCAGCGTGGTGCAACCAATCGCCACCAGCCGTTGTTGGGGACTGCTGCAGCCGAGGGCAACTTTGAGGCCGACAAAGGCAAAGACTGCGAGAAAAAGTAGCAGCATCAACGAACCGAGGAAACCAAATTCTTCGGCAAAGACTGCAAAGATGAAATCTGTTGTCTGGATCGGTAAATAGTCCAGTTTTTGAGTTGAAAGCCCGAAGCCAGAACCCAGAGCCCCTCCTGAGCCAATGGCCAAAAGGCTTTGAACGAGTTGATAACCATTCCCCTGGGCATCTTTCCAAGGGTCGAGAAAGGAAACGACGCGAAGTCGTTGATAGGTGTTCAGCATGATGCTGGCGCCACCCAACAGCGCCCCAGAGGCGGCAGCCCCTAGCAACATCATCTTTGGCAAGGCTGCGGCAAGGGCCATCAGCCAAAGCAAAAGACCCATCAGTGCGGCGGTACTAAGGTTGGGCTGTTTGAGAACCAGTAAGACAAGACCGCCGAAGATACTGAGCCAGAGCAACTTTTGATCCAGGGCGATTCTCTGCCAGTGGGCGAAGAGCACTGCTCCCTGAAGCACCAAAAATGGTTTCACCAGTTCGGTGGGCTGGAGTTGTATCGGCCCGATCACCAACCAACGACTAGCCCCATTCACCGTGCTGCCAACCACCAAGGTGGCGGCAACCAAGAGGGTGCCTAGTAGCAGACCTTGAGCCCCAAGGGCGAGCCAACGACGCATCGATGTGCGGAGGGCCAGCAAGAAAAGCCCCCAGCTGGCAAGCAACCAAAGGGATTGACGTTTGATGTAATAAGCCGCATCGCCCATTTCCTGGGCTGCCACCCACCAACTGGCCGAGGACAGCACAAATAGACCAAGCACGCTCCAAAGGGCGATCAGCCCCAGAAGCAACCTGGCTTCGGCAGACCAGAAGGGCAAGGGCAGGGGCAGCAGCCCCTGCGGCTGAGTGGCCCTTGTCGCAGCCCCAGATGTCGAGTTAGCAAGACTGAATTGGTTGTCACGGCCAGGGGATTCAGTGAAATCTCCGGAACGCGGCGCTTTGGATTGGGCGGTCGGTCGGGGCAAGGGCCTTCTGGCATAACGTTGATGCCCTATTTAGGCGCGACGTTGCCTGTTTTGTCGAGTCGTTTCAGACAAAATGCTTGCTGGCTGCCAACAAAAAAACCCGGCCTTGAGGTCGGGTTGAGACAATGGAGTGAGAAGTGACTGGTTCGAATTCGCTAAATTCCTACATTTTGCTGACGTTTGCCTGCGACCAGCTCAACCTTCAGGATCTTGCCCCCCTGTTTCATGATTCGCTGTTGTTCAGCAAACCAGCTATCGTAAGGAACCCACTTAGTGAAGTAAGTGTTGTGGATTTCCCGCTGGGATCGGGATTTTTCCGGGCAAGGGATGCAGGCTGTGATCTTGAAGAGACGCATGGAGATGATTCCTCGTTAGACGGGCCGCTTGAGCTCAGAAGGAGGAAAAATCAGTTTCCTAGGCCGGAACTGATGTAGTCGAAATAAACGCCCATTTCACGACCTGCGTCAGGTCCGACAAGTGCGGCTGTCGCTTCCTTCATTGCCTGAATCGATTGCACTGTTGCACCGATGGGCACACCAAG
>JBIIRU010000085.1:0-9200 GCA_044341355.1 Cyanobium sp.
GAATTGTGTAGCCAGCGATGCCATAAATTTTTTCATGATCTTGACATGCATTTTGTTTACTTTTCAAACCTAAACGGATTTACGCACAAGACTATGGCGGCAACCCTGCCCCTGCTCAACCACTCGCCGCCGTTATCTTGGTAGCCCAGGATTTCTTATTCCATAACTGGCATATTCACGGCTCGGCTGAAAACTTGACGGCGTTTATTCAGCGATTGAGTATCTTTACAGAGGCGGTAAGCCGCCTCACATGTGTACGACGCAATGCAGGCTACAAACCCTCGCCACTCGTTGCACCGCCCTTCAACGGAGCTGCAGGCCCTGGACCAGCGCCTCGATCGGGCGGAATCGCTGCCAGCGCCAGCCACTCCGCCAGCTTGGTGTAGCGCCTGCGGCTCAGGTGATTTTTGATGGCCATCGCCAGCGCCTTTTTCTGGCCCACCAGCACCACCAACTGCTTGCCGCGGGTGAGGCCGGTGTAGACGAGATTGCGCTGCAGCATGGCGTAGTGCTGGGTGAGCAGGGGGATCACCACAGCGGGATATTCGCTGCCCTGGCTCTTGTGGATCGTGCAGGCATAGGCCGGTACCAGGTGATCGAGCTCGCCCCAGCCGTAGACCACGGCCCGGCTGCCAGCGATGCTGGTTTCGCTGCTGGGGGCCTCGCTGCTGGGGAACAGCACGCTCAGTTCGCTGTTGTCGGCATCGATGGCGTCGATTGTGCCGACATCACCGTTAAACACCTCCTTTTCATAGTCATTGGCGATCTGCATCACCTTGTCGCCTGGTGCAAACCGCCAGCCGAAACGCTCCACCTGCTCGACTGGATCAGGGTTGAGCAGCTGCTGCAGTTCGATGTTGAGCGAGCGCGAACCACAGCCGCCGCGGGCCATCGGGCAGAGCACCTGCACCTGGCCGATCGGATCAAAGCCAAAGCGGGCCGGGATGCGCTCGCCCACCACCTTGAGGATTAATGCCACCGCCTGCTCTGGTGTTTCGGCCGGCAGGAAATAGAAGTCGCTGCTGGTGCCATCGGCGGGAGGTCGCAGATCGGGGATGGTGCCGGCGTTAATGGCGTGGGCGGTGGTGATGATGCGGCTGGAGGCCGCCTGGCGGAACACCTCCGTCAGCCGTGCCACCGGGATGGCGTCGCTGGCGATCACGTCCGCCAGCACCTGGCCGGGGCCCACCGAGGGCAGCTGGTCGACATCGCCCACCAACAACAGGGCCGCCTCGGGCGGTATGGCCGTCAGCAGGGAAGCCATCAGCGGCACATCCACCATCGAGGTCTCGTCCACCACCAGCAGATCGCACTCCAGCGGCAGCTCGGCGTTGCGGCGGAAGCCGTAGGCGGCGGGATCGAACTCCAGCAGCCGGTGGATGGTTTTCGCCTCCAGTCCGGTGGTCTCGGCCAGGCGTTTGGCGGCCCGGCCGGTGGGGGCGCAGAGCTGGATCCGCAGCTTCTTGGCCGCCAGGATGCGCAGGATGGCATTGATCAAGGTGGTCTTGCCGACGCCGGGCCCACCGGTGATCACCAGCACCTTGCTGGCCAAAGCCTGCCGCACTGCCGCCTTTTGGCTGGCGGCCAGCTCCAGGCTGAGGCGCTGTTCCACCCAGGTGATGGCCTTGGTGGCAGCGATTTGGCCCCAGGGTGGTGCTCCCTGCGCCAGCTCCTGCAGGACATCGGCAATGCGCCGCTCATCGCGGTGCAGATGGGCCAGGAAGATCGCGGCCTCGCCCGCCAAAGCGTCGGCCACCACCGAGCCCTCACTGAGTTCCAGATCGAGGGCGGCCTGGATCACGGCGGGTTCAAGCGGAACCCGGTTGGCGGGGGTTTCGCGCTGGGGTGGTGGCTTTGCTGCCGGCCCGCCTTGCTCTTTGCCCTGATCAGAATCTTGTGTTGGCTTCGGATCGGCCGGTAGCGGCGGAGCTGGGCGTTCAACCGCCAGCAACTCACCCGCCAACTTGAGCAGCTCGGCTGTCGGCAGGCCGCAGTGGCCCTCTCCACTGGCCTCCAGCAGGGCGTAATTGATACCGGCCCGCAAGCGAATCATCGCCGTGGCTTCAATGCCCAGCCGGGCGGCGATCGCATCGGCGGTGCGAAAGCCAATGCCGCGGATGTCGCGGGCCAGGCGGTAGGGGTTCTCGGCCATCACCTGCACGGCGTCGTTGCTGTAGGTCTTGAAGATCCGCACCGCCCGCGCCGTGCCGACGCCATGGCTATGCAAAAACACCATGATTTCGCGCACCACCTTCTGGTCGGCCCAGGCGGTGGCGATGCGGCCGGCCCGCACCCGGCCAATTCCCGGCACCTCCCGCAGGCGCTCGGGCGCCTGCTCGATCACCTCAAATACCTCCGCCCCGAAGGCGCTCACCAGCTTGCTGGCATAGATCGGGCCGATGCCGCGGATCATCCCCGAGCCCAGGTACTTCTCGATCCCCTCGGAGGTGGTGGGGGGTGAAGAACGCAGGAAGGCGGCCTTGAACTGTTGGCCGTGTTCGCGGCTGTTCACCCAGGTGCCGCTCACGGTCACCCATTCGCCGGCGCTGATCTCGGCGGCATGGCCCACCACGGTCACCAGCTCGCGGTGGCCGCGGGCCTTGATGCGCAGCACGCAGAAGCCGCTCTCGGCGTTATGGAAAGTGACCCGCTCGATTGAGCCGGCCAGCACTTCGGTGGGCTGGGCGGCGGTGGTGCTGGCGTCGTCGGTCGGTGGGCTTTGGCTGGGTCGCTGGGTCATCGGGGCCTCGGCGGCAGTGGAGACCAATCACCCCCTGTCAGGCGCTCCAATCCCCCCACCCCCCCAACAGCGCCGCCGGCTCCTCCCGCTCGGGCTTGGGCAGCCAGACGCCGTCGCGCATCACCCGGCGCTGGGGGGAACGGGCTAGCAGGTCGCACCAGTTGTGGGCGTCGAGCACCACCAGGTCGGCGGGGGATCCGGGCCGCAGGATGCCATCCCAGTCCAGCTGCAGCAGCTGGGCGGCGGCGGTGCTGAAGGGGCTCAGGCCCTGGCGGCTCCAGGGATGCAGGTGGCTGGCCACCACGGCGAAGCGCAGCACCTCCAGGGGGTCGAAATCGCCGCCCGGAAACCAGGCGTCCTGGACGTTGTCGCCCCCCACCGCCACCACCACGCCGCTGTTCTGCAGTTGGCGGATGGGGGCCTGGGCGCGCCGGGTGGGGGTGGCCTCGGCGCGGCGATCCAGCAGCCAGAGGTTGGTGCTCGGCAGGGCCACCACGCCCAGGGCCAGCCGCGCCATGCGATCTACCAGCCGCTGGCAGGCCCGTGGCGGCAACAGGGCCATGCTGCAGGCGTGGCTGCAGACCACCGGCACCTGCAAGCGCTGACGCTCCAGCGCCTCACACACCAGCCGCACGCCCCGGCCCCGGTGGCTGACGCCTTCATCGAGGTGCAGGTCGACGCCGCAGCCCAGTTGGTCCGCCAACCGCAGCGTCTCCAGCACAGCGTCGCCATCGCCGCGGCCGATCCCGAACGGGGTGCCGATCACGCCCCCGAGCCGGCCGCCCCGTTGCGCCAGCCAGCGCGCCTGGCTGCGGCCTTGCTGCGTTCCCCAGTGGTGGATCGGCACCAAGCCCACCAGCTGCAGTTCCAGCCGATCAGCCCAACGGCGCCGCAGGCCGTCGAGCACCTCCAGGCTGAGGTCGCCCCGCTCGCCCCCACAATCGACATGGCTGCGAATCGCCCGCAGACCCTGGCGCCAGGCCCGCTCCAGGGCCCGCTCGGCCCGCTGCTCTAGATCGTCGGCGGTGCGGCAGCTGGTTTCGGCCTGGTTGGCAACCATGGCCGCTTCAATTGTGCCGGCGCGATTGGCGAAACGGGCTGCGCTGAAGGCCTTGTCCAGGTGGGCGTGGGGCTCCACCAGGGGGGTGAGGGCCAAAGGCGGCTCGGGCGGGGTGGGCTCCTGGGCGTCGCGCCCCGAGCCAGAGGCGTCTGGGGGCTCGGGCGCCGGATGCAGCGCCAGGATGCGCCCCGCTGCAATCTCCAGCACCACCGCCACCAAACCGTCGGCATCCCCCTGGGGCAATCGCCCATCCCGGGGATCTAAAAGCATGCGGGGGATGCGCAGCGGCGGCAACAGGCTCAAGGCTCCAGCCCCTGCAGACGGCCGGTGCGGAGCACTACAAAGCGACCCGCCGCCGCCAGGGTGGTGGCCTTATAGCGGGGAACCTGCCACTGGGCCAGTTGCTGGCCGCCCAGGTTGGTGCTATACAGGCTGAACAGGCCGAAATTGCGACGGCGCGTGCCCTGGCGTGCCCAGGCCCCCAGGGGCGTCCGCTGGGCGCGCACCAAGCCCGGGCAGTCACGCACCACCACCCGCATCAACATCGGCAGGCCCCCATCGCTGCAGAGGTCCTGTGTCAGCAGGTCCACCAGTTGGTCTGCGGCGAAGTCTTCAAACGCCGCAGGTCCCGGATTGGTCAGTACCAGGCCGCCAACCATCGTTGAGGCCGCCAGGGCACCTAGCACCGAAGCCGGGAGGGGGGAAGACAACGGGGAAGGGCAAGATCGGGCCGGCTGGGCCACCATGGCAAAGACCCCAGGGCAGTGGTGTAAGTTTGCCTCTGCGCGGCGGGCGTCGCCAAGTGGTTAAGGCAGTGGCTTGTGGCGCCACCATTCGGGGGTTCAAGTCCCCTCGCTCGCCCTATTTATCGCCAAGGTCCTTGAACGGGCCTTTTTTTTTTGTTTGGCTGGGACAGGGTGCGGCTCTGCTCAAGTTAACGATTGCAGTTAGGCGTTGCCCACCATCGGCGCTTAGCGTGCCAAATCACCGCCCCTCCCGGCCTGCCGCCGGGCGCTGCTTTGACCCTGCGGCTCACCAACACGCTCACCCGTCGCCAGGAGCCGTTCGTGCCCATCGAAAGCGGCCGGGTATCGATCTATTGCTGCGGCGTCACGGTTTACGACCTCTGCCACCTGGGGCATGCCCGCAGCTACATCGTCTGGGATGTGTTGCGCCGTTATCTGCAATGGAGCGGCTATGCCGTCACCTACGTCCAGAATTTTACCGATATCGACGACAAGATTCTGAAGCGGGCGGCAGAGGAAAACAGCACCATGGCCGCCGTCAGTGAACGCAATATTGAGGAGTACTGGCGGGATATGGATCAGCTCAATATCTTGAGGCCCGATCGCACCCCCCGGGCCACCCTTTGCCTAGATGCGATCCGCACCATGATTGGCGAATTGGAGGCGCAAGGAGCGGCCTACAGTGCCGACGGTGATGTCTATTTTGCCGTTACGGGCAAAAGCGATTACGGCAAACTCAGCGGCCGCGATCTAGAGCAGCAGCAGGAGGGCGCCAGCGGCAGGCTCAATCAGCAAGAAGAAAACCGCAAACGCCACCCCTTTGATTTTGCCCTCTGGAAAGGGGCCAAAGCGGGTGAGCCCAGTTTCGCTTCGCCGTGGGGGGAGGGACGGCCCGGTTGGCATATCGAATGCTCGGCCATGGTGCGCCAAGAATTGGGTGAAACCATCGACATTCATCTGGGTGGAGCCGACCTGATTTTTCCGCACCACGAAAATGAAATCGCCCAGTCCGAAACTGCTACCGGCCAAGCCTTGGCCCGCTACTGGCTCCATAACGGCATGGTGAATGTCAACGGCGAGAAGATGAGTAAATCCCTGGGCAATTTCACCACGATCCGGGCCCTGCTGGCCGATGGCATCAGCCCCATGACCCTGCGCCTGTTTGTGTTGCAGGCCCACTACCGCAAGCCCCTGGATTTCACCCGGGGGGCCCTGGATGCGGCGGCGACCGGTTGGCAGGGGCTGAGGGCGGCCTTGGCGGTTGGTGAGACGCTGGGTTGGACGAGCGCCCCTGCTGGCCTGCCCCAGCAGGCCTGGTCGGATGAACTGGCCGCCAGCCGTGCCCGTTTTGTCGCCGCCATGGACGACGACCTCAACACCTCGGCCGCCCTGGCCGAATTGTTTGATCTGGCCAAGCCATTGCGGGGCCTGGCGGGTCGGCTGCGCACTGTTGATGCCAGCCAGTACAGCCTCAACGAGGCAGAACAAAACCTGCAGCAGCGTTGGCAATTACTGTTGGAATTGGCCGGGGAGGTGCTGGGGCTGATTGTTACTCCAAACCGCCAAGCCCTGGGTCTGGATGACAACGCAACGGCCCCCGTAGGTGTAATCAGCCCAGCTACAGCCCCAGCATCAGCTGGCTTCAACCTGGAAGGAATATCAACAAGCACCCTGGAGACTGAAAAGAGTAACTATGAAAAGATTGTGTATGAATTGCTCCAGCAACGCTGGCAGGCCAAAAGCCAAAAAGACTACGCCAAAGCCGACCAATTACGCGAAACTCTCATCAACGAATACAAGGTCGAGATCTTTGATAAAAAAGCCGGAATCACCACAGCCACCGGCGGCGTTCTGCAGCAAACAGTCGTCAGCTTCGATCCTGCGGCACTGACGGACAACTCCCCCGACACGCTCCCCTAAGAGTCTTCCGACGACGGTGGCCGGGTTGTTTGCTTCATGGCCGCCTCAATGCGACGGATTCGCACCAGGGTCTGTTGCCACACCTCCAGGCGAAAGGCGACGGCAGCATCGCCTGATGCCGCTTCCTGCCGGGTGGCCTCCACCAGGGCCTCCAGGTCATCGCCCCGCTCAAAGGCTTCCCACAACTGCCGTTCGAGGCGGGCCCGGGCAATGAAATTCCAGCGCTGCAACCAAAGCATTCCGTGGCCCCTTGAGGGATTCAGTTAAGACCCCCGCCAGCCCAGCCGTGCCGATCCAAGGCCGGTGACAAACTGAAGCGCCGTCGCCCCCCGGGAACCTCACTTTGAAAGCCATTGCCGTGCTGGGCTCCACCGGCTCCATCGGCACCCAGACCCTGGACATCGTTGCGGAGTTTCCGGATCGCTTCCGGGTGGTGGCCCTGAGCGCCGGCAACAACCTGGCGCTGCTGGTCGAGCAAATCCAACGCCACGCCCCGGAGGCTGTTGCCCTGGCCGATCCGAGCCGACTCGGGGAGCTGCAAGAGCGGCTGGCGGCCCTCGAGCCCAGCCAACGGCCGCCGCGGCTGCCCCAATTGCTGGGGGGCCGGGAGGGGATTTGTGAGGTGGCCGCCTGGTCCAGCGCCGAGCTGGTCGTCACCGGCATCGTCGGTTGCGCCGGCCTGCTGCCCACCCTGGCCGCGATCCGGGCTGGCAAGGATCTGGCCCTGGCCAACAAGGAGACGCTGATTGCGGCAGGACCGGTGGTTTTGCCCGAGCTGGAGCGCAGCGGCAGTCGCCTGCTGCCGGCCGATTCCGAGCACTCGGCCATTTTTCAGTGCCTGCAGGGCACCCCCTGGCCCGAAACGGCCCGCCTGTCCACGGGGCGCCCCACGCCCGGCCTGCGTCGCATCCAGCTGACGGCCTCCGGCGGCGCCTTCCGGGACTGGCCAGCGGCGGACCTGGCCAAGGCCACCGTGGCCGATGCCACCAGCCACCCCAACTGGAGCATGGGCCGCAAGATCACGGTGGATTCCGCCACCTTGATGAACAAGGGGCTGGAGGTGATCGAAGCCCACTATCTCTTTGGTCTCGATTACGACCAGATTGAGATCATCATCCATCCCCAGTCGATCATCCACTCGATGGTGGAGTTGGCCGATTCCTCCGTACTGGCCCAGCTGGGTTGGCCGGATATGAAGTTGCCGATCCTGGCCTGCCTCAGCTGGCCTGAGCGGCTTGACACCCCCTGGCGCCGCCTGGACCTGGCCGAAGTTGGCCAGCTCACCTTCCGGGCCCCGGACCGGGCCAAATACCCCTGCATGGAATTGGCCTACGCCGCCGGCCGGGCGGGGGGCACGATGCCGGCGGTCCTGAACGCCGCCAACGAACAGGCCGTGGCTTTGTTTCTAGAAGAACGGATCCATTTTCTCGACATCCCCCGCCTGATCGAGAGGGTCTGTGATCGGCACCGCGCCGACCTCAGCGCCAATCCTTCCCTGGCCGATGTGCTGGCGGTCGATGGCTGGGCCCGCCAGGCGGTGCTGGAAGCCACGGCGCAGGGCATCCATACTGCCTCCGCCGCCCCAGCCGCTATGCCGGCATGAAGCGTTCGATCGCCAGATCTTTGTGAGCCGCGTCAGTCACCACCTGCTGCTTTGCGCCACCCCCACCAAGGCCCTCTGCTGCCCCGATCCAGAGCTCGGCGCCGCCAGCTGGGCCCGCCTCAAGCAGCTGGTGCGGGACTTAGGCCTGGAGGATCCCGCCCGGGAGCAGGGCATCGTGCTGCGCGGCAAGGCCGATTGCCTGCGCATCTGCGCCGAGGGACCGATCCTGCTGATTTGGCCCGATGGGGTGGTCTACGGGGGGGTGAGCGCCGAGCGGATCGAAGCGATCCTGCGGCAGCACGTCATCGGCGGGGTGCCAATCGAGGACTGGGTGGTGGCGCGACACCAATTCGAAGGCCGCAAGCAGCGATCAGGCTGAAGCGCAAACCACCCCCTAATCGCTTCATCCCAGGAAGCTTTTAGCCTGAAGGGACGGGCAGCGCTTGCGGCCCCTGTTGGAGCAAGCCCACCAGGTCCTGGCCCAAGAATGCACCCCTACGACGACGGCAATGGCCGCCTGGCCCGAGCGATCAGCGACCGCCTCCTGGCCCAGGCCACAAGCCCCTCCAGCGGCGAGGTGCTGATCAGTCGCGCCCTTGGCCTATCGGCCCAGATCCTGCGCCAGCGAGAGGGTTACTACACGGTGCTGGAGCGCTGCCAGCGGGGTGATCTCGACGGGACCGACTGGCTGATCTGGTTTCTGGAGCAGCTGATCGCCGCCGCCCACCTCAACCAGGCCGTGATCGCAGCGGTGCGCCAGAAGGCCGCCTTCTGGTGGCACCACCGCCATAGCGGCTTCAACGCCCGCCAGCAGAAAATGCTCAATCGCCTGCTGGATGCGGAACCGGAAGGCTTCAGCGGCGGCCTCAGCCTGCGCAAGGCCATCGGCCTCACCCACGCCAGCCGCGCCACCGCCTGGCGCGACCTGGCCGACCTGGTGGCCAAACAGGCCCTCGAACCGATCGGCGCCGGTCGCAGCAGCGCCTATCGCATCCGCTGGCCGGGTTGAGGTTCGGACCGCCCTTGCTACCCGGACCCACCCGAAAGGGCGCGACGCCCCGTCAACCGTCGCAACAAAATGTACGGTATCCTGTACAGACCCAGTCGGTTTGCCATGGATGCCATTTCCTA
>JBIIRU010000086.1:0-9174 GCA_044341355.1 Cyanobium sp.
GACCGGGCGGCAAGCCAGGTCGAGGATCGGAGAACAAGGTACCGATCGTCGCTGCCATCTCGCTGAATAACGCAGGCCATCCGATCTACACTAAAATCACACCGGTTTCTGGGTTCACCTCGGAGGCTCTTGCCAAGTGGGCCAGCCAGCACCTTGCACCGGGTAGCGCGGTGCTCTCCGACGGACTGGCCTGCTTCCGCTCCGTTACCACCGCTGGATGTAGTCATGAGGCCGTCGTTAGCAGAGGAAGGCATCCGAAGGATCTACCCGAATTCCGCTGGATCAACATCCTGCTTAGCAATCTGAAAACCAGCATCAGCGGTGCTCTCCATGCCTTTAATTTTGACAAATACGCCAAGCGCTATCTAGGTGGCTACTGTTTCCGGTTCAACAGGCGTTTTGATATGAAAGAGATGACGGATCGAATTGCCAATGCGGTCTGCTGTTGCAAACCCTGCCCAGAGCGAGCGTTGAGGGTTGCGGAGGTTTATGGGTAATCAGGTTCCTGCATGGTCATTACCTTGTGTCTGCGCGCAAAGCCTTCAGCTGTATCCAAATACATCGATACAAGTCTGTTCAACTCTTCAAGCTCGCTGGGATTAAGGTAGTTTTTCCCAACAATCACATCGGCCTTGGTGATCTTGCCACCGCGCCTTTCGTTATTCCAGCTATGTAGCCCCATGTGCGGCTTGGTGGCGTCCGCGCGCATGCTGATAAGTTCGGCAGACGTATGTCCATGAACTGCGAAGTGGAGCTTGTCTTGAACATGAGCGTAGAACTTCTGAGTCACCTCCGCAGTCGCATCGTAGTCGATGCTGCATTGTGCATATATATCTGTAATCTTCTGATAAAAGCGCCTTTCAGAAGCCCGAATCTCCCGTATGCGTTCTAGCAGTTCTTCAAAGTAGTCCTTACCAAACATCGTGCTGCCGCTCTTCAATCGTTCGTCGTCTAAGGCAAACCCCTTGATCAGGTACTCTTTAATGACGCTGGTTGCCCACTTCCGGAACTGCATTGCCTGCATCGAGTTGACGCGGTAGCCAACCGAGATAATTGCGTCCAAACTGTAAAAATTTATCTCGTAATTCTTCCCATCAAATGCAGTTGTCCGGATTTTCCGGATAACTGATTCGTCATCTGATAGCTCGCCTGTGGCAAAGATGTTTTTCAGGTGCTCGCTGATCGTGCGCACGTCAACGCCAAAAATCTCCGCCATACCCCGCTGCGAGGCCCACACGGTCTCGTCTTCCACCATCACCCGCACCTTCACGGCGCCGCTTTCAGATGCGTAGAACAAGAATGGCCGTGCTTCAGCCACCTCAGGCGGCGCTAAAGGTGCCAGCGCGAGGCCTTTTACGGCCACAGGCTTAGTAGCAGTCAACTGCTTACCGATCAGATCCTCCGCCGAAAGCGACACGCCGAGTTGTCCAGCCGCCTCAAGCAGAACCTGATGCCAGCGAGCCGGAATCGAGCCGGCCTTGACCCAGTAGGCGACTGTGCTTTGGCCCTTGCCGATCAGTCGCGCGACGGCACTTTGGCCACCGAGTCGCTCAACGATGCCCCTAGCGTCCATCAAATTTTTGATAAGCCCATGGAACCATCCTATAAAAAAACTGTTTAATCGCGCTCTTCGGGGCCCGGGCATCGGCCATCACGAAAAACCTCGGCCATAGTGCGGCCGTTCTTGTCGATGGTCTGGGGGCGGTGGGTCACCACCGAACCAAGCGGCGCCAGCTTCTGCAGGTGCTCACGGGAAGCGGCCAAATAGGGGGCCTGGGACCGTCTCGGGACCATCAATGCAGGCTCTGCGGAGCGTTAGCCGCTGGAGGCCATCGCCCCCCGCAGGGTGTCGCCATCACCCCCCGATAGGACCGTGGCTGCCGTGTCCTTCCCCACGGCCAGTTGCCGGGTGCGGCCAGCAGGCCTTGGCCGTGAAACCCCAGTGGCGAGCAAAGGCGGCAATGGTGGGGTTAACCACCAGTTCTCCCGTTCTGGGGTTGTTCAAGGTGATCAGCGCCTTGGCGTTGTCGACAAGCACCTGCTCTGGAATCCCTCCCCAAAAGTCCGTCTGCAGCTGCTTACCGGGCCGCGTCTCATAGCGCACCGTCGCATTAGCGCTCTGCCGCAGCTCCTCTGGGTTTCCATCACGCCCTCCAACGCGACAATCTCCCCCTCTCTATGGACTATGGACGCTGGCCGCCTTGACCACCCCAAAGCCCACAACCGCTGTCGATCGCGTCGCGGCCGCCGATGACCGTTGCAATACCGAGCCGATACCCGCCGCTGACGCGGCCGGTAACGGCTTTTCCATCGCTTCCAAGCTCACTTTTGGTGTCGGCGCTGGCTCAGTTTTCGATGTCGGTTGACAGAGGGCTTGCCAACGCACCTGCCACCGCCCCCACTGGCGCTCTGCTGCCCCATCAGGCAGTCTGAGGGCAGAACTCCGCCCGCCATGCCAAGGCCCCGTTACCGGCAGGATCCCCTGCCCATCGGTCCTGATGCACCCCAGGTGGAGCTGTTTGGCCCCGAGCAGCCCAATCCCCCTGGGTTGGAGCTAATGCAGCAGGGGCACCTGGAGCTGCTCCCCCTGGGCCCCCTATTTGAGGGCAATCAGGAAAAAGCCAAGCCGGATGAAGGGGATGGCTGACATCCTCATCACCACCCAAGACGTCCTGCCCGGGCCGGATGGGGATGAGCCCTACACGCTGTTCGTGAACCAAACCGACTACGGCATTTCCCGCTGCCTGCGCTTCCGGCAGTAGGCGCACCGAGCCACCCAGCCCCTTACCGGCCAAGCAGCACAACCCTTGGCGCCACAGCAAGTCCCCTGCTAGTACAGGTGTATCCCCGCAAGAGCGGCCATGGTGCCGGTCCCCTGCTCTCGTCTGGCGCCTCCCAGGGGCGTGCAGTGGTTAGGTGGGTGGCAGGAGGGCTTGGAGTTTGGCTTGGAGTTTGGCTTGGATTTCGGGTTCGCAGAGGCCCATGGCTTTGAGGAGGGCGATGTAGTTGCCTCTCACGGATTGGGTGTTGGGGTGATCTAAGCCCAGGCTCTGCCAGAAGACTGCGAAGCCACGGGCCATCAGCGGCTCTGCCTGCGCCAGGCGGTTTGTGTCCTGCAGCAGCTGCGCCAGGTTGTTGAGATGAATAGCAACGTTGGGATGGTCATTGCCGTAGCTGGTCTCATCGATCGCCATGGCACGGCGCATCAGCGGCTCCGCCTCCGCCAGGCGGTTGGTGGCCTTCAGCAGCAGCGCCAGGTTGTTGAGATAAGCGGCGACCTGGGGATGGTCATTGCCGTAGCTGGCCTCAGCGATCGCCAGGGCACGGCGCATCTGCGGCTCCGCCTCCGCCAGGCGGTTGGTGGCCTGCAGCAGCTGGGCCACGTTGTTGAGGGCTGTCGCCGTGAAGGGATGATTGGGCCCAAGCCTGTGCTCACTCCGCTCCAAACAAAGCTGATGCCACTTGAGGGCCTCGGCAAAGGCGGCCTGATGCACCGCCACCCGAGCCAGACCAAGGGTGGGCCAAATCAGATCCTCCTCCCCAAGATCATCCGCCAGATGCTCCGCCACTAACTGGATATGGGGCAGGAAAACCTCCAATGCCTGCACCTGCTCCAGCCTGAGCGTCTGGGGAATCCGCTCCCGACAGACTCCCGCCACCGCCGCTGCCAGTTGTTTCCGCCATCGAAACATCACCTCGGGCTGCTCCTGGCTCTGCAACCTGAGGAATTGCCGCACCAGGGGATGAACCTGATAGAGCCCCGGGCCAGAACGTTCCAGGAATTGAGCCCGCAATAGCTCGGCTTGCTGATCGCCAAAGGCGCTGCCCTCCTCCACCTCCAGCTCCGGCAGGCGGCAGGCTTCCACAAGCTCCCAGGGGATCAACGCAGGAGCCATCACGCTCAAGAGCAACAGCAGGCTTTTGGCGGGGTCGGTGAGGGGCTCCCAGCTGATGAGCAGGGCTTCCACAACGCCCAGCTTTGCACCCAGTTCTGGATGGGCTTGCTGGAGGGCTTTCGCTGCTGCTCCCTTTGACTGCAGATCCGCCAGGAGTTGCTCCAACCGCAGATCGGGCCGCTCCGCCAGCCGGGCACCGAGCAACACCAGCGCCAGGGGGAGATCCCCCACCTCAGAGCAGAGCCCATCGGCGGCCTGTACCTCTGCCTTGAGGCGGGCTGTGCCGCCCTCGCCCGCCTGCAGGGCCAGGAGCTCCAGGGAGGCCTCCCGTACCAGCAGAGGGAGCTCCATGGCCAGGGCATTGGTGGGTGCCGTTTCCCTCTGGGTGATCAGCCGGCGGAATCGGGGCGGCAAACCCTCAAGGAGCTTGCGTTCCGCCCCATAGCCCCCCTTGTCGCCCCGCTGATCGTCGAGGATCAGAATCACCGGTTCCGGTGGGTGGGCACTTGCTGGCCACTGGCTCCAACACAGGGGCAGCAAATCGGCGGGGCTCTTGTCCTCCGGGAGGGCCAGATCCGGGAAGACTCCCCGGCAGAAGGTCACCACCTGCAGCGCCATGGCGTCGAGCCCCTGGCGGGCATCGAGGCGCAGGATGCCGCCCCGGTAGAGAGCAAAGGAGCCGTAGGCGTGCTGGATCGCCAACTCGCTCTTGCCCACCCCGCCCATGCCCGTGAGATAAGCCCGGCTGCCTTCTGGGGCCAGGAGGCTCTTGAGCTGCTCCAGTTCCTGGCTGCGGCCCACGAACCGCTCGGCGCTGGTGGTGCGCTCTGGGAGGTTGTGGGGGGTGTGAGGAGGAAGGGTTGGCTTGGTCTTTGGGGCTTCTTGAATGTTGGTGATTTTGTCGCCGTAGACCTTGTCACCTGTGACCTTGTCTCCAGTGACCATGTCGCCTTGGACGACGGGGGCTCCTGAGGCCACCGTCAGATCACCACCAGTGCTGACAGATGAAAGGGATAGGTTCTCAGATCCGCCCACCTCCACAGTTGAGCCCGAGGGAATCAGCTCGTCCGAGCCTGGATCTGATATGGGTGGCTCTGGCTGGGGCATTGGCAGGCAGAGCCAGCGGAGTGAGACCCGTTCCAACCTAATGAAATGACCCTGGTGCGGCAATCGTTAGCTCAACCCCATCAAGCAAGATCGTGCCAGCTGGCTGAAGTGGCGCCACACTGGCGAAATCTGAGACTCCCCAGGCGAGGCGATGGCAGAGCTGCTCCCGATCTCGTCACCCCTTGCGGCGGAACGCCAGCTGGATGTGGTGTTCGTCCATGGCCTCGGCGGCGATCCCATCGAAACCTGGCGCAGCGGAACGGATGAAAACACCTCTTGGCCCCACTGGCTGGCCATGGAGTTTGGAACGCAGATTGGGGTGTGGTCGCTGGGCTATGCCGCTGCCCCCAGCAAGTGGCAGGGCTTCCCATTCTTTGGAGGCAAGGATCCTGATGCGGTGGCAGCGATGTCTCTGCCGCGGCGGGCTGAAAACGCCCTGGACCGGTTGGTGGGCGCAGGCATCGGGCAACGGCCGGTGTGTTTCATCACCCACAGCCTGGGTGGCCTGCTGGTGAAAAGCATCCTGCGCCGCTCTGCCGATTCCCAATTCGCCCCGGATCGGCTGCAGGTGGTGGAGCAGTGCTGTGGGGTGCTCTTTCTGGCCACGCCCCACCACGGTTCGCGGTTGGCGGATCTGGCCAGTGCCATCAAGGTCTACCTGCCCAGCGTGAGCACGCTTGACCTCAAGGACAACGACGACCACCTCATGGATCTTTATGAGTGGTATCGGGGCTATGCGCCCAGCCACCACATCCTCACGCGCAGCTACTACGAAAACAAAGAAACCAAAGGGGTGGTGATCGTAGTGCCGCGCTCGTCAGCCGATCCTGGCGTCGCTGGAGAGACAGCGCTTGGGAACACCCCCTTGGATCGGGACCACCTGGAGATCAGCAAGCCACGCAATCGGCATGATCAGGCTTATATCGGTTCCACCAAGTTGATTCGATTGATCCTCAGCGGTGAGACCCCGGCGGCAGGGCCTGAGGGGTCCTCTCAGGCCGCACCCACCAACCAGGTGACGGTCAGTGGCAATCGAAACATCACCATGACAGGGGTGAGTGCTGGAGGCAATATCAACGTGGGCAACTCGATCCAGGGAGATTATGTGGCTGGGGACAAGTTCAGCGGCGACAAGGTGATGGGAGACAAGGTGATGGGTGATAACTTCTCTAGGAACAAGATCTATCACATTCCTGGGACCGAGATCATTCACTTGGACCCCTATGTTCATCCAAGCGCTGGGGCAGCCACTGCTTCTGGCCCCCCCCCTCAGAAACCCGGCCCCTGGCGCGTGTTTCTCTCCCACACCTCCGAACTGCGCGAGTTCCCCAGCGGCGGCTCCTACATCGCCAAGGCGGAGCGGGCCGTGAGCGCCGCCGGCCACGCGATTGTGGACATGGCGGATTTTGCCGCCATCGATCAGGCGCCAGCCAGCGTTTGTATCGCAAAGGTCAAAGCCAGCGATGTCTACATCGGCATCTATGGCCTCCGCTACGGCTCTCCGGTGAGGGATCAGCCGGAGATTTCCTACACCGAGCTGGAGTTCAACACCGCCACTGAAATGAGTATCCCCCGGCTGGTGTTTCTGCTCGATGACGATTCAGAAGATCACGGCCTCCCAGCCAAGGCACTGAAAGATCGGGAGTATGGCGACCGCCAAGATGCGTTTCTTAAGCGGGTGAGAGATGCTGGGCTGACGTTGCAGCCGTTCCGCAACCCCGACGACCTCAAGGGGTTGGTGGAACGCTCGCTGCGGGAGCTGGCAGAGTCGGTCGCAGCAACGGCTTGATCCGGGGGCTCTGGCCATGGCCGCAGGTGAACCCCATCCCGACGCAATCGCTGCCGCTGACGATGGCCAGGGGACTGCTGCAGATGCCCGGGCGTGCAACCAGCCGTCTGGGCAGGCGGTGAAGGGAGACGGCAACCAACTGCTGAACGAGGTGAGCGCCGGCCGCGATATCACCCTCGGCGACAGCGTGGCAGGCGACAAGATCGCGGGCGACAAAGTTGATGGCGACAAAGTCACAGGCGACAAGGTTTCTCGCGACAAGATCGAAATCGTCGTCGCCGACGCCCAGCAGGCCGCGGTTGTCGCCCGTTCCCTGCGCTGGAGCTGGCCCCAGCCCCTCGACTTCGCTCCCTACCGCACTTTCCGGCGCGAAGGCTTCGTGGGCCGCTCCTGGCTGTTCGAGGAGGTGCGCTCCTGGGCCATTGCGGATGGCGCCGCGGCGGGGCGTCCCCGGGCCCAGCTGATCGAGGCCGAATACGGGGTGGGCAAATCGGCCTTTCTCGCCGAACTGGTCGACACCCAGGCCGCCGGGATCCCGGTGGTGGCCCAGCACTTCTGCCAATTCGACGCGATCGCAACCCTGGCGCCGGGGCGCTTTGTGAGCAGCATCGCCGCCCAGCTGGCCGCTGCCCTGCCCGCCTACCGCGCCGCGATCGAGGCTGAGGAGGCCGCCGGCCTGCGCCAGTTGCTCGAAGCCCCGGACAACGACCCGATCGGCGCCCTTGATCAGGCCGTGCTGGCGCCTCTGGAGGCCATGGCGCCGCCCGCCGGCCCGCTGCTGTTGGTGGTGGATGCCCTCGATGAGGCCCTGGAGCACCGCCCCAGCAACGACAAAGTGCCGAACGTCACGATCGTGAGCCTGCTGGGCCAGCGGGCCCAACGCTTCCCCCGCTGGCTGCGGCTGCTCGCCACCGCCCGCCCCCTGCCGGCGGTGCAGCAGCCCCTGCGCCAGGCCTTCAGCCTCCATTCGCTCAATGCCGAGGAAGCCCGCAACCTGGCCGACCTCGAGGCCTACGCCGAGGCCCGCTGCCAGCAGCCACCGCTGGCCGCCCTGCTTGCCGCCGCCGGCCTGGGCGCCAGCGAGGTGGCCATACGGCTACGAACGCTGAGCGGCGGCAAGTTTCTCTACGCCGCCTTCGTGCTCAACGAGCTGGCCTCCGGCGCCCTGCCCCTGAGAGTTCGCCGCGATCTTGAGGCGCTGCCCTCCGGCATGGACGATTTTTATCTCCAGGCCTTCGAGCGGCGCTTCCCCACTGACCAGGCCTACGACCAGGTGCGCGAGCTGCTGGCGGTGCACTGCGTGCAGCGCGATCCCCTCTCCCGCCGCGAGCTGGCGGCGATCCTGAACTGGCCTGAGGCGCGGCTGCTCACCCAGCAGCAGCAGCTCCACGACCTGCTGCGCCTGCGTAGGAATGATCCCGCCTACGGGTCCAAGGAGTTCCTCGCGAGCTTCAACCACCCCTCCCTCAGCCGCTGGCTCACCGCCACAGACGAACAATCCGGCTATCCCCGCGCCGGCCGCTTCTCGATCGACCCCGAGGCCGCCGAGGCGGCGATCCACCGCTGGGCACTGGCCGAGGTGGAGGTGCAAAGGGCCCACACCTGGCCCTATCTGGTGCGGCATCTGGCCAGCCATCTCACGGAGGCGGAACGGCCGGTGGTGATCGCAGGGCAGTTGGGGCAATTTGCCTGGCTGAAGGCGCGGCTGCGGCTGGCGGGGATCAATGCGCTGGTGGGGGATTTCTCGCTGGCGGCCCCCGCTCCCTGGTTGGAACGGCTGGGGCGTGCAGTGGGCCATGGGGCCCATGTGCTGGGCCACAGCGAGGGCTGGCGGGGGCAAGAGCAGCTGGCCTCCCAGTTGCTGGCGCGGCTGACGGCGGAGAAGGACAACCCGCAGCCAAGCCGCCTGTGCCAGGAGGCGGCGGACTGGCTGCAGCAGGCCGCCGGCGCCCCCCCACGCAGCGCCAGCCTGCTGGCCCCCGATGCTCTGCTTCGGACTTTCCCTGTGGGCAGCTGTGTTAACGCCTTGGTGACCATCCCCGATGGGCGCCTCGCCTCCGGCTCAGACGACGAAACCATCCGGCTGTGGGATCCGGCCAGCGGCGCCTGTGAACGGGTCTTCGAGGGGCATCAGGGCGGGGTGAGGGCCCTGGTGGTGCTGGGCGATGGGTGCCTCGCCACTGGCTCAAAAGACAAGACCATTCGGCTGTGGGATCCGGCCACCGGCGCCTGCAAACGGGTCTTCAGGGGTCATCAGGCCGGGGTGAACGCCCTGGCGATTCTGGGCGATGGGCGCCTCGCCTCCGGCTCTTCCGACACCACCATCCGGCTGTGGGATCCGGCCACCGGCGCCTGCCAACGGGTCTTCAAGGGTTACAAGGC
>JBIIRU010000366.1:0-2645 GCA_044341355.1 Cyanobium sp.
AAATCCCTTTTCCCTCTTCAATGGCTTCGTTTAGCCTCGTATTGGCATCCCTGCGCGTAAGTGCCGCATACTTATCTGCCTCTTCAATGGACTCGTTTAGCTTTGCCTCAGCATCCCTGCGAATGTCTTTTGCTTCTTCAATGGCTTCGTTTAGCTTCGCATCGGCATGCTTGCGTGTAACTTCCGCATATTTATCTGCATTATCAATTGGGCGCAGGCGCGTATTAAGCCTTTTGATCTTGCCTGACTGCCTTTGCGCCAGGGCGGCAAGGCCTGCAGCAAGTATTAGCAAGATGAAAACTACCATGAGCACAGTGACAGGCAGCCCAATTATCCGCAATAAGTCTCACTTTGGCAATATTCAATTTCTGGATAAACCCTGCAACGGCTTGTGAGCGCTTATTCCTGTGAGCTCCGATGACTCGCTGAGACCTGACAGGATGCCCCATTAGCCTCTCAGGCGAGGCCGTGACGCCTAGCTCCCAATCCTCTTTGGCGGTTTAGCTTGCACGGCGCACCCGGTCGCGCTGCACAACGCGGATATTGATCTGGCGTTAGGGGTTTTCCGAGCGGTTAGGGGGATCCTCTAGCTGGCTCTCTGCCTTTTCAGCAGCTGCCGGACCACCGCTGCTGGTCGGATCTAATCTGGAACTTGCTTCCATTAAGAGGCACCCGTCGCTGCTGAGAACCCCTCTGCCGCCATGACCCCTGCCGAACAAGCCGATCAGAGGCTCGAAACTCCGTTTTCCGTGCGCCGCCGGCAGCGTGGCGGCAGAAATCTGGTGCAGGTGAGCAGCAACTCCTGCGAGATGGATTTGCTGCGTGAGCGCATCCGCTCCCAGAGCAGGGCCGTGGCTGAGCACATCGCGGCGGTTCCAGAAGCGCAGGCCTTCCTTGATGACTGGGCCACGCCGGAGCCCCTAAGCCCTTGATCAAGGACGTGCCGTTGAAGGGTGGGATGTGGAGCTGACGGCTGGACAGACCGTCACCGTCGATTGGCGCCGCGAACCACTCGATCCTGCGTAGGATTCCCATCCTCCAGAGCCCAACAAGCTCAGGCCCGCTGTGGTCGTGCAGGACACGGACCTCTTCGATCTCTCCTATCCCACCGTCTTGGTTGTACCGATGACAGGCGACCCTGGGCTGGCAATTGCGGAACTTACGGTGGAGCTGCAGCCCAGCGCCAGCAACGGTTGCAAGAAGGTGAGCTATCTCCTGCCCCAGCATCTGACTTGCGTGGCCAAGACCCTGAACCAAGCGGCCACGGTTTCACGAATCAGCGCAACAGAACTGCAGCTCCCTGGGCAACTGATCCATGCATGCCCCAGGTGCCCGCCACCTTCCGCCCTTCCCCATGCCCCGGCGCTCCTTCTCCGATAGTTCCCGCGGCGATGAGCAGCTGGTCCGCCAGTTGCCGGCCCTGTTGCGCCAGCACCGGCCCGATCTGATGGTGGGCGAGGGCCTTTATCGCTCGCCGGCGGGCTTCACGAGTTGGAGCGCCCACTGGGCCAAGGCGGTGGCGGTGGAGCTGGCCCTGGAACAGTCCGAATCGATCGCCGATCACGTGGGCATCTGGGGCGCCAAGGTCTGCCAGTGGGCGCGGGAGATCGACGCCGAGCCCCGCTTCCTCTCACCCGCCCTGGCCCTGGCGTTTCTGCAGACCGAACAACCCACACTCACGCCCGACCTGCCCCGCGACATCAGCTGCTTCCGGCTACTGCTGCCCAAGGGCACCCTGTTCAGCGAGGAGGGCCCGGAGATCCGCTCGGTGGTGGTGGCCGAGGTGCGGACGATGCAGGGCTGGCTGCCGGACAACTTCCAGACCGCTGGCGGCGGCCTCTCCTGCGTCGGCCTGGGGGAGGACGGCTCCACCTACCTGGCCAGCAACCTGCTTGATCCCGTCGGCAGGGCCCAGCAGCCGGCGCACACCGACTTCAGCCCCACGCTCTGGGACTGGGACGCCGATGGCGTCAAAGGCACGGCGGCGCGGATGGAGCAGCTTTGCGTCCATGCCCTGCTGGTGCAGCTCTACGCCAAGCACTTGGTGACTGAAGGTGAGATTCCCCCGGCACCGGGCGCCAAGGGATTCGGTGGCGCAGGCAAGCAGAGCGCTGTCCCAGCGGATGGGGTGAAAGCGCCGGTGTGGCTGGGCAAGGACTACCAGCTGCAATGTCAGCCGGCTGGCACTGCAGGCAGCACCAAAGGCAGCTGGCAAAGGGGCCACTGGCGATCCCTTTCACCGCTGGTGGGTCCGGTGGCCGCTCCGATGGAATGGGTGGAGCCGGTGCTGCTGGGGTGAGGCTGAACGCTCACGCCCCGGAAAAACCAACTCTACAGATTGTGTTCCTTCACAAGCCCTAATCCCAGAACCAATCTGATCACTGCTAAAGACTTCAGCTCTCAAAGAGGCAGCAGCGGGGGTTTCAGCACTGGGCCAATCACCCGGCCTGGCAGAGGGGGACACCTGAGGACATGGAATCAGAGGACTATGAGTCAAACCAAGGAAGTGTCAGGCCAAAGGCATCGATTTGATCCATCACGATTTTGTTGAGAACACGGCCTAGAACGACCTGTGGTTCATCAGCACGAATTGGGACGACCGCATGTTGGCTGGTCTTCGATTGATTCGACCCCTTGACGATTTT
>JBIIRU010000367.1:0-2644 GCA_044341355.1 Cyanobium sp.
GAGGCCAGCGGGCTTGTTGATCACAATCAGGTGGGCGTCCTCGTACAGCACATCAAGGGGGATCGGCTCCGCTTTCAGATAGGGCAGCGGTTCGGGGGGCGGCATCCACAACTGCACTTCATCGCCGGGCCTGAGGGGGGTTTTGGCGCGACCGGTGACACCGTTCACCCGCACAAAGCCGGCATCGATGAACTTCTGGATTCGGGCGCGGCTCTGCTCGGGACGCTGACTCACCAGCCAGCGGTCCAAACGCATCGGCAGCGGTTTGGGGTAATGGAGCGTCAGCCGTTCGCCTTCACCTTCGCCGAATGTGGCCATGGCCTCCAGTGCTCAACAAGGTGATTGCCGATTTTTTGTGCCAATCCATCTCAACTCCAGCTCAGGGCAGCTCAAGTGAGATCGGACCCAACAGTGAACGGCGAAAGTCATCCAGCAGCCGCTGGGCCATCCGCAGCGTATCGCCGCTGGTGTGGCGCAAGGCGGCGGCACTGAGCCAGTCCTCCACCGCAGCACTGGTCGCCACCCCATAGCGTCCTTGCAGCAGCCCCGGGGCCACCCCGGCGGCAGGCTGGGGCTCCAGCTGGATCAACAGCCGCAGAAAGGCCAGGGCCACGGCCTCGGTGTCGTAGGCGGCCTGGCCGATGTCGTCGCACAGGGCCAGCCGCAGGGCGGCCTGCTGGTCATCCAGCCGGGGCGGCAGCACCCCGGGGGCATCGAGCAGGTCGATGTCCTGGCCCAGTCGCACCCAGCGCAGGCTGCGGGTGACGCCGGCCTTGCGGGCACTTTCCACCACCTTCTTCCGCACCAACCGGTTGATCAAGGCCGATTTACCGACGTTGGGGAAGCCGAGCATCAGGGCCCGCACCGGCCTGGGCAGCATGCCGCGACCCAGCCGGCGGGCATTGAGGGCCTCGCCGCTGCGGATCGCTGCCTGCTGCAACTGACTGACGCCGGTGCCGCTGCGGGCATCACACCACCAAGGGGTCTGGTCCCGCTCCCGGAACCAGCGATCCCAGTCCTTGCGGGCGGCCTCGCTGACCATGTCGCGGCGGTTGACCACCAACAGGTGCTGCTTGGCCTTGATCCAGCGCTGCAGCCTGGGGTGGGCGGTGGCCAGGGGGATGCGGGCATCGCGCACCTCAATGACCAGATCGACCTTCTCCAGACTGGCGGTGAGGGCCTTTTCGGCCTTGGCGATGTGGCCCGGGTACCACTGAATCGCTGGCGCCCCGCCCCCGGGGGCCCCCTGGCGGGGAGTGGGGCTGGCGCTAGCCGTCATCAAGGCACCACAAGAACGGGACAGGGAGCCAACTGAATCACCCGGGCGGCGGTGCTGTGTTGATCTTCCTCCAAGGTGATGCCATGGGTGCCGATGACAATCACGTCGGCATTGATCTCATCGGCCACATCACCGATCACAAAAGCCGGTTTGCCCTGACGCTCAAACACATCGCAGGGCAGACCGGCCTGCTCAAAGCGGCTCCGGGCCTGCTCCAACAGTTGGGTGACGGCGACGGGATCATGCATCGTGCCTTCCTCCTCGACCACCGACAGCAACACGACCCGACTGCCGTGCTGCTGGGCGAGTTGCAGGCCCACCGCCACGGTCTCCGTAGTCTCGGGGCTGTGGTCAATGGCCAATAAAACAGTCTCGAACATGGTGGCTAGTGCGGTAGCTCAGATCTAGCGCCACAGGGGGCCTCGGGCCAGGGCGAAGACCGCCCCCCCAGAAGCGGCCAGCTGCGTTTTGCACCCCGCTGGCGGGCCCGGGACGCCTGGGGGCTAATCTCCCCCCGCCTTTCCCTATCCCGTATCCATGGCGAAGCGTTCCCTGGCCAGCCTCAGCGCCGTTGATCTGCGCGGCAAACGCGTCTTGGTGCGGGTGGATTTCAACGTGCCCCTCGATGACGCCGGTGCCATCACCGATGACACCCGCATCCGGGCCGCCCTGCCCACCATCGGCTACCTGAGGGACAACGGCGCCCGGGTGCTGCTCGCCGCCCATTTCGGCCGTCCCAAGGGGCAGGTGAACGAGGGCATGCGCCTGACCGCCGTGGCCGCCCGCCTCAGTGACCTGCTGGGCGTCCCGGTGGCCAAAACCGATAGCTGCATCGGTGCCGACGCCGAGGCCAAGGTGGCCGCCCTGGCCGATGGCGGCGTGGTGCTGCTGGAGAACGTGCGTTTCTTTGCCGAAGAAGAAAATAATGATCCGGCCTTCGCCGAGAAGCTGGCCTCCCTGGCTGAGGTGTATGTCAACGACGCCTTCGGCGCCGCCCACCGCGCCCATGCCTCCACCGAGGGGGTGACCAAGTTCCTGCGACCCAGCGTGGCCGGCCACCTGATGGAGAAGGAACTCCAGTACCTGCAGGGGGCCATTGATGATCCCAAGCGGCCCCTGGCGGCGATCGTGGGCGGCTCCAAGGTGAGCAGCAAGATCGGCGTGCTGGAGGCGCTGATCGACAAATGCGACAAGATCTTGATTGGCGGCGGCATGATCTTCACCTTCTACAAAGCCCGCGGCCTGGCCGTCGGCAAGAGCCTGGTGGAAGAGGACAAGCTGGAACTGGCCCGCGAACTGGAGGCCAAGGCGGCCGCCAAGGGGGTGCAATTGCTGCTGCCCACCGATGTGGTGCTGGCGGACAAT
>JBIIRU010000368.1:0-2642 GCA_044341355.1 Cyanobium sp.
TTTGAGAAGGGTCGCCATCTCTTTGGCCTGGATCGGGCCGCCGAGGCGATCCGTCGCGATGACCGGGCGGTGGTGGTGGAGGGCTATTTCGATGTGATCGCCCTCCATGCCGCCGGCATTGCCAATTGCGTTGCCGCCCTGGGTACGGCCCTCAGCAGCCACCAAATCACCCAGTTGGGCCGTCTGTGCGATAGCAAGCGCCTGATTCTCAATTTCGATGCCGACGGGGCCGGCATCCGCGCCGCCCAACGGGCCATCGGCGAGGTGGAACAACAGGCGTTACAGGGATTGCTGGAGCTGCGGGTGCTCCAGCTCCCCGCCGGTAAGGATCCTGATGAATTTCTGCGCAGCCACGGGCCTGGAGAGTATCGGGCCCTGCTGGATGGGGCCCCCCTTTGGCTGGACTGGCAGATCGAGCAGGTGCTGGCCCCCCGTGATCTCAGCCGCGCTGATGAGTTTCAGCAGGCGGTGGCGTCCCTGGTGGAGTTGTTGGGCAAGTTGCCCCAGGCCACCCACCGCACACGGTACATTCAGCAGGTGGCCGAGCGCCTCAGCCAGGGCCGCGCCCACCTGGTGCGTTCGTTGGAGGAGGACCTGCGCCAGCAGGTCAAGGGCCAGCGCTGGCATGGGCGCTCCAGCCGCTGGGAGGCGCCTGGCAGCATCAGCCTTAAGGAACGGGCCGAAGCGGCCATCCTGCGGCTTTACCTGCACTGTCCCCACCATCGGGCCGAGGTGCGTCGCCAGCTACGGCTGGCCGAGCAACAGGATTTTGTCTTGCGCGACCACCGTTTGCTTTGGGCCACGATCGCTGAGATCGAAGAGGACCACCTGGCGCCCGGGCGGTTGGAGGCGATCGATCGGGGCGAAGATCTGGGTTTGGAACTGGGCGAGCTGGACCTGCCCCGGCTGCTGGGCGATCGCCTTGTGGTGGAGCAGAGCGATCTCCTCTCCCGTTTGACCCCCCTGCTGCAACCCAGTGATGTGGAATCGCTCGCCTTGGGCCAGCCCGGGTTGCAGCTGCGCGGGGCCATCGCCAGCCGCTCCCGACTGGTCACCCAGAATCGTTGTCGCCATTTGCTCGAGGCCTGGCGGGGCCAGGAATTGCAGACCCTGGAGCGTTGCATCGCCCGGTTGCTGCAGGCCGAAGCCTCGCCACCGCAGCCATCTGAGCCCGCCGCCGACCCCCTGCTCTGCCACGACATGGAGGGCCGCATCGACGACCTTTTCCAGCAGCTCAATGTGGAGGCCCTGCGGTTTCAAGAGGCCTATTACCGTGAGCGCCGCCATCTGTTTGCCCTCGATCGGCAACGGTGCAGCAGCGACGAGGAAACTTTTGCGGCTCGTGGGAGCACTTAGGGGCCGGGGGCCTGCGATAGCGCTGGATCCTGCCTAGTTTGTATTTACTGGAATTCTCCAATGGCCTACCCGGACTATCCCGTGCCCGTGGACGAGGCCCTACGGCTGCGGATTCTGGAAAGGTACGGGGTGGTTGACCAACCCAGCGATCCCCATTTCGAACGCCTGGTCGAGCTGGCCAGCTCGATCTTCGCCATGCCGTTAGCGGCAATCTCCTTGGTGGAGGCAAATCGCCAATGGTTTTTGGCCAGTAAGGGCCTCAAAGTGCGCCAAACCCCCAGGTCCATGGCCTTCTGCGCCCATGCCATCGCCTCAACAGGGGTGCTAGTGGTGCCCGATGCTCTCAATGATGAGCGCTTCAGCACCAATCCCCTGGTCAGCGCTGAACCCCATTTGCGTTTTTATGCCGGGGCCCCGCTCACCAGTCCCGCTGGCCACAACCTGGGCACTATTTGTGTGTTGGACCAGAAGCCCCATCTGCCCACGGCCACCCAGATTCACCAGCTGGGCCTGTTGGCGGAACTGGTGATGCGGGAGTTGGAGCTGCGGCGCCTGTCCCATGTCTGCCCGGTAACAGGCCTGCCCAATCGGGTCACCTTTTTGGCCATTGGCGAACGGGAAGTGGTCCGGGCCCGGGCCGAAGGCAAGCAACTGGCCCTGCTGTTGTTTGATGTCGACAATTTTCGGGCGATCAATAACCGTTGGGGCCACCAGGCCGGTGACCAGGTGTTGGTTGATCTTTGCCATCTGGGCTGTCAATTTTTACGCGAGCAGGATTTCGCCGGCAGGCTGGATGACGGCGCCTTTGCCCTGCTGCTGGTCGATCAGGGTCCCGATGGGGCCATGGCGGTGGCCGAGGGATTGCGCCAGGCTGTTAGCACCATGCCTGGCGTTTTCAGCCATTCGGAGTTGCGGCTGCATATCAGTGGCGGTCTCACTGTGTTGGCGGCCGCTGATAGCTGTTTTTATGATCTGGTGCGTCGCAGTGAGCAGGCCCTGCAGCTGGCCAAGGGCAATGGCCGCAACCAAATTGCCTCGTTGCTGGCAGAGGCCTGAGCCTCAGTTTAATTTTCCTTCATCTGGTTGATTTGCCAGGTCTTTCCCTCTCAAGTTTATTCCGACTGCCAGGTAGATCAGCTTATTCAATGGCTCAGGCCCGAGCCACCGGCACATCGCTGAGTCTGGTGGTGGCCGCCCGTGACAGACGGGAGCGTCGCATCGTCCAGGCCGGGCTGAGGCCGCAGGCCGCCCATTGCAGCGTGCCCCTGCCGAAGCGACGGTTGAGG
>JBIIRU010000369.1:0-2641 GCA_044341355.1 Cyanobium sp.
TGGGGGTCGGAACCATTGGACGGGGAGAGGGCGTCACTCATCGGGAGCTGGAATCAGCCTCCAGGCTGACACCTGTGGCTCTGGTGCGAGTGCACCACCAAGCCAATCCCCCAGCCGCCAGGGGTTCAGCCAGGGTCGCGGCCGCCCGTTCAGCCCCGGCCCCATCGGCAAACAGCGCAAACACACTGGGGCCCGAACCGCTCATCGCCACCGCCAGGGCCCCGGGGGCCTGGCGCAGCAGATCGAGGGCACGACCAACGCTGTTCACCTCAGGCGCCACAACCGACTGGAGGTCGTTGCGCAGGGGAGGCAGCGATGACTGGTTCTGCAGTGCAGCCAGCAGCGCTCCCTGGCGCAGGGCCTGGCGGCGCTGCTCGAAATCGGCCTCGCAATCCAGATAAAAATCGCCGCGCAACTCCCGGCAGCGGCCGTAAGCCCAGGGCGTGGCGACGCTGGCTTCCGGATGCTTCACCAGCAAAACCCCGAGGCACCTGCCCGCCAATGCGTCTGAGGGCTCCAACCGCTCCCCCCTGCCAAAACTCAATTGCAACCCTCCGCTCAGGCAATAGGGCACATCCGAACCCAAGGCGGCCGCCAGCTCCATCAAGGCGACCGGCTCCAGGGCAACGCCCCAAAGCAGCTGGAGTCCCAGCAAGGTCGCAGCAGCGTCGCTGGAGCCCCCCGCCAACCCGGCTCCCACCGGAATCCTTTTCTGGAGCCTGATCGCCGCCCCCAGTTCCGGCAATCCCACTCTGGCGCGCAACCCTTCGGCCGCCCGCAGGATGAGGTTGTCGGGACCGCTGCTGAGGCTGGGGTCATCACAGGAGAGGCTGAGACAAGCGTCGGCGGTCGGGCGTAAATCGATACGGTCGACCAGGTCGAGGGTCTGCATCACCATCGCCAGCTCGTGGAAGCCGTCGCTGCGCAGTCCCAGCACTTCGAGATGCAGATTGATCTTGGCCGGGGCCAATACGGTCAGTTCAGCCATCAGCGGGGGGCGCGAACGCCGCGGCAGGAATGGCCGGATTCAAGCCGGCCGCCAGGGCGAGCCAGCGGCTGGGGGAGAGGTCCTGGGGCCGGGCCGCCAAATCGACACCGGCGGCCTCGGCGACGCCCTGCAGCTGTTCGGCAGGCAAAAGACCGGCGAGGGTGTTGCGCAACATCTTGCGCCGCGAAGCGAAACAACGCCGCAGCAGCGGATCGAGTACCCCAGCCCCAGCGGCGGAGAGGCGGGAGCCGGCGGCCAACGGTTCGATCAGCAGCACCTCCGAATCGACCTTCGGGGGTGGCTTGAAACAGCGGGGTGGCACGGGGCAGACCAAACGGCAGTGGGCCAGCAGCTGCATGCGCACACTCAAGGCCGCATAGGCCGACGTTCCCGGTTGGGCCCGGATGCGCTCGCCCACTTCCCGCTGCACCAGCAACACCAGGCGCTCGAAGGGAGGGGTCAGCGGTGCCTCCAGGCTGCCCACCAGCCTTTGCAGCAGGGGGCCAGTGATGTTGTACGGGATGTTGGCCACCACCTTGGTGCAGGCCCTGGGGCCCTGGCGCTCGATCGGAACCCGCAGCGCATCGCCCTCGATCAACTGGAAGCGGGGGTCCGGGTCGAAGCGCTGCTTCAGGCCCGCAACCAGATCCCGATCCAGTTCGATCGCCTCCAGGGCCGCCAGCTTGCAAGCCAGCAACCGCTCGGTGAGGGCGCCGCGCCCAGGTCCCACCTCCAGCACCCGATCGTGGGGTTGAAGGCCCGCCGCCGCCACAATTTGATCGAGCACAGCGGCGTCGATGAGCCAATGCTGGCCAAAGCGGTGCCGGGCACGGTGGCCGCTGAAAGTCATTAACCACCTGCCGACAGACTTCCACATTGCCTGTCCCCCCGCTGCCATGACCTCCTCCCCTTCCCTTGTGGCTTCAAGCCGCCGGGGACCCGAAGCCCAGGGCGGCCCCAGACCCGGAGTCCAGGGCCGTCCCAGCCGCGGCGGCCAGGGGCTAGAGGCTGCGACCCTTGCCCTCACCCTGGTGGCCCTGGCCCCCTGGCCACCAGCGGTCCGAGCGCAACCCAGCCGCACGGCCGAATCGATCTGGAGCCAGGAGGACGCCAGCCAACGGGCCCTGCAGCTCGTGCCCACCGGCGCCCGGGTGGACAGCACGGCTTGCCAGGAGATCGGCGTCGGCAGCATGGGGGGCCTGCCCCGCTATCGCTGCACGGTGCGCTTCAGCCCCGGCGCCGCCAGCCCCGGCGCCGCCAGCCCAGGAGGCGCCAACCCCGAAGGCGCCAGCCCCTGAATAGCCGCTCTGCGGGTTCGCATTCAGCCAAGCCGAATCCAGCGCACCGGACCCAAGCGGGGGGGCAACGGCACTAGTGCCGCCACCTGCTCCACCGGTCTGTCGGCCCAGGAGGGGTGGTCCACCAGCCAGCAATCCCAGGCTCGCTGCAAGCGCAGACGCTTTTGCCAGCGCAGGGCGGCCGTGCCGCCCCCATCCCAGTCATTGGCCCCCCGGCCCTTGACCTCAACCAACAGCAAACGCCCGGGCTTGGCGACCACCAGATCGAGCTCCCCCCAGCGGCAGCGCCAGTTGCGCGACACCAGCCGCCAGCCCTTGCCTTGCAAAAGCCTCAGGGCCCGTTGCTCGGCCCAGG
>JBIIRU010000087.1:0-9118 GCA_044341355.1 Cyanobium sp.
CGAACACCGAGAAGGCGCTGGGGCCCGATCACCCCTCTACCGCCACCAGCCTCAACAACCTCGCGGCGCTGTACATGAACCAGGGCGCCTACGCCAAGGCCGAGCCCCGCTACCTTCGCGCCCTGGCGATCTATGAGAAGGCGCTGGGGCCCGATCACCCCTCTACCGCCACCAGCCTCCTCAACCTCGCGGCGCTGTACATGAACCAGGGTGCCTACGCCAAGGCCGAGACCTTCTACCTTCGCGCCCTGGCGATCAGGGAGAAAGCGCTGGGACCCGATCACCCCGATACCGCCACCAGCCTCAATAACCTCGCGGAGCTGTACAGGAGCCAGGGCGCCTACGCCAAGGCCGAGCCCCTCTTAATTCGCGCCCTGGCGATCTATGAGAAGGCGCTGGGGCCCGATCACCCCGATACCGCCGCCAGCCTCAACAACCTCGCGGAGCTGTACATGAACCAGGGCGCCTACGCCAAGGCCGTGCCCCTCTTAATTCGCGCCCTGGCGATCAATGAGAAGGCGCTGGGGCCCGATCACCCCTCTACTGCCCTCAGCCTCAACAACCTCGCACTGCTGTACATGAACCAGGGCGCCTACGCCAAGGCCGAGACCTTCTACCTTCGCGCCCTGGCGATCTATGAGAAGGCGCTGGGGCCCGATCACCCCTCTACTGCCCTCAGCCTCAACAACCTCGCACTGCTGTACATGAACCAAGGTGTCTACGCGAAGGCCGAGCCCAGGCTGCGCCAAGGCATCGGCATCCAGAGCCGTTTTCTGCAAGGGCAGCTACCGCTGCTACCCCAAGCTGCGCGCCAGGCCCAGGTACAGGCTCTCGATGCCAGCTGGGAAACAGCCTTTTCGGGTGCAGAGCGTTCAGCCAGCGCTGCTGAGCTAGCCCTCTTCTCCCGGCTCAACCGCTACGGCCTGCTGCTGGAGATCGAACAACGACAAGCCCAGCTTGGGCGGGCTCCAGGCGCCCCTCAGCAACTCGCCGATCAGATCGCCGAAATCACCACCAAACTCGCCGATGCCGCCACCCCCGCAACCCAGCGCCAAGAGTTGGGCAAGCGCAGAGAAGAGCTGGAAAGAGAGTTCTATCGCAAGCTGCCATCCCTGAAACCGCAATTGGTGGAACCCGCCCAGGTGGCCCGCCAGCTCCCCGAAAGTGCTGTGCTGCTGGAATTCCAGCGCTATGCACCTTTCGATGGGCGCCAAAAGCCAGGCCAGCAGTGGGGTGCCCCCCGCTACCTCGCTCTGGTGCTCAGCCGATCTGGCACCACCCGAGCGGTGGATCTCGGCCCCGCCGCCAGCATCGATCCCCTCATCGCCAAGGCTCTAACCGTTTCCCAGGCCAGCGGCGGAGATCCCTCTGACCTCTGGAAGCTGGTCAACAACAAGGTTTTTCCCGCCTCCTTGTTGCAGTTGCTGGCCGGTGCCAACCAATGGTTCCTTGCCCTGGATGGGGAATTGAGCCGGATTCCCTTCGCGGCTTTGCCCTCGCCAAGGGATCCGCAGCGCCGCCTCACCGACAGCGTGGCCCTGCGCCTGATCAGTAGTGGCCGCACCCTCATACCCCAAAGCTCCGCCAGCAAAAGCGCCCCCACCCGGCCGCTGGTGCTGGCCGATCCGGATTTCGGACCGGCGCCAGCCAACCGCAACGGCTGGCAGCGCCTGCCCGCCACCGCCAAGGAAGGAGAGACGATCAGCAAGCTGTTGCAGGCAAAGCTCTATGAGCAAGCGGCCGCCACCACCTCCGTTCTCACCAATGCCAAGGGCCCTGCTCTGGTGCATGTCGCCAGCCATGGCTACTACTCCAACGCCCCCGACGCGCCTCGGGCAAAACTCGCAGCACCATCGCCTAGCGGCATGCGCAGCGCCATCGCGGGCCTTCCCGCCAGCCGGGAAGATGCCATGCTCAACAGCGGCATCGTGTTGGCCGGTGCCAATCGCAGTTTGTGGCCGGATCGCGCCCCAGCCACTTCCCCAGCAGGCAGCCAAAACAGCATTGATGATGGCTATCTCACCGCCAAAGAAGCGGCCCAACTGCAATTCACAGGAACCGAATTGGTAGTCCTCTCCGCCTGTGACACCGCCTCCGGGCAACAACAAAGCGGTGAGGGGCTGTTTGGCCTGCAGCGGGCCCTCAGCGTGGCCGGTGCCCGCACCACCCTGCTCTCGCTTTGGAAAGTGGATGATGAAGCCACCGCCTATTTCATGCAGCGCTACTACACGCTCCTCCAACAGGGCAAGGGGAGAATGGAGGCCCTGCTGGCCGTGCAGCAGGAGTTCCGCAGTGATCCCCCGAGAAAGGAATGGAGCGACTACAGGTTCTGGGCCGCCTGGCAGCTCACGGGCGACTCCACACCCCTTCCATCAAGGTGATTCAGGCGCCTTGAGCCGTTCAGATCGCTAGACCCTGCTGCAGGTTTCGGGACGGGCGCGGCAACAGGTTCTCCGGACTGAGCTGACGCTGGATCGCTGCGGCCCGGTTGTCGGCGTCCTCCGCCAGCTCCCTCAGCAGAGCAGGATCCGGCACGGAATTGGTGCTCAGGGCAGCCATCGCCTTGCTCGCGCAGGTGCTGGCAGTGCCGCCCAGGCCGCTCAGCAGGGCGTAGGCGCGCTGGCCAGGCATGCCCTGGGTGCTGGCGTCACCGGCGGCGTAGGCCTTGAATGCTGGCGAGAGCCACTGCTTGGGGGAGCCGGGCCGTAGGCCCCGTCGCTGGTTCAGCAGTAACCCGGCCAAGCAGTTGGCCTGCAGATTTGCGGCGGCCGGCGTGAGAGCGGATCCTGGCAGGGCGGCCTTCTCCCGGATCGCCTGCCCAAGGCCCGTGGCGATCCAGTAGGCAAGGCCCCAGTTTCCATAACGCTGCTGTACGTCCTTCACGAGCCACTTCCGATCCAGCAGCACCTTCCCCGAGGTGGGGCAGAAAACTGCGCTGGTATCGCGCACCGCACCTGCCGCTGCCGCGGCCGGGCAAACCACCAATGCCCTCTGATCGGCCGGCAGAAGCACCACCTCCGGCCAGGGCCAGTTCCGCGTGAGCGCATCGTTGCTCCACGCCTGCTGCAGCTCTTGGCTCACCTGGTTCACCGCCGTGGAAAGATCCGTGGGAGCCGCCATGACCGGAAAAGCCAGGGTTGCCTGGGCCACAAAAGCCGATAGCCAGCTGTTAGTCATCGGGGGCCCGAGGTAAAGATTGAGAAGGTAACTCCAAGCACCCCGCAGATCAGCAATGGGCAGTCCACCAGGATAATTGGGGCTCAATCGCACACCCTTGCAGCATGTCTTCTACGCCGGTCTCCGAGCCGGCTTCGGCACCAGCACCACCCCCTCCCCGCGACGCCATCTTCATCAGCTATCGGCGTGATGATGCCCGTGGCTCCAGCGGCCGCTTGTTCGACTGGCTCCGGATCGGGTTCGGACCCGGTGCCATCTTTCGGGATGTGCACAGCATCGGCGTCGGGCGCTGGCGCCAACGGATCGATACCGCCCTGTCACGTTGCGCAGCCTGTGTGGCGGTGATCGGTCCGCGCTGGGCTGACGCCACCAACCTGCCTCGCCTGCATCAGAACGAAGACATGGTGCGCCATGAGTTGGTCACGGCCCTCGCCAGTGAGGCCATCACGTTGGTACCAACCCTCGTGGAGAACGCCTCCGTACCAAGGGGGCTGTTAGAGCAGCTGCCGGAGCCGCTGCAGCCGTTGTTCCGGGAGTGGAACATCCGCACGATCACAGAGGATGGTTGGGAGGACGACATCCGCCGTCTGATCCGGGAGATCGGCGAGGCCACCGCCCTCACGGTGCAACCGGATTTCGAGGCGCTGCTGCTCTCGGTGGCGGCCGCAGAACAACGGATCATGAGCCTGGAGCAGCAGCAGCAGGCCCAGAGGGATCAGCTGGAGGCCAGCCAGCGCACCATTGCCGAGCTGCGAGGTCGGCTGGCAAATGCAACCAGCGGGGAACGGGACCGCCTCAGCGAAGCTTTCGCTGCCCTCGCCCGGGGAGAAACCAAACAGGCTGAGGCCGTTTTTGAGCAGGAGCACGCGGCCGCCTTGCGCACCGCCGTGGATGCCGCCTGCCACGTCGGCAACCTCTCCCTGTTGCGCGATGTGGACAAGGCCGCCATCTATTTCGGCAAGGCCCTGCAGCTCGATCCCGATCAACCGGAGGCCGCCCTGCAGCTGAGCCAGGCCCGTTTCGGTCTGGGCGATCTTGACGGCGCTGATCAGGCCTTGCAGCGTGCCCTGGAGCTGGCCCGAGCCAGGGGGGATGGCCGCCTTGAGCTGAGAGCTTTGCTGGGCCTTGGCGATGAACAACTCGCCCGGGGGGATGGAGAGGCCGCACTGGCGCAAGCCGGGCAGGCGGTAGCCCTCGCAACCGCCTTGGCCGCCAAGGAGCCAGCGGATGCCGATGGCCAGCGCAACCTCGCCGTGGCCTACACCAAGGAGGGTGATGCTCATCTTAAACTTGGGCAGATGGAGCAGGCGCTGGAGGCCTATCGCCTAAGCCTGACTATTCGTGAGAACCTGGCTTCGCGGCAGACGGCCAGCAGCCAATCGCAGCGTGATCTGGCGATCGGGTTGGAGCGCATTGGCGAAATCCTCCTTTGGCAGAGGGATCTTGATGCCGCAGTTGAAGTTAGCCAGCGCACCCTGACGATCCGGCAAGCGCTGCTGGATCAGGATCCCGGCAACAACCAATACCAGCTCGAACTAGCAATCGGCCACAACCAGATGGGTGACGCACTCCAGGCCCGCGGCGATGCGGGCAGCGCCCTGGAGGCCTACACCAGAGCCCTGGGGATCACAGAGGGTTTGGTGGCGGCTGATCCGGCCAACCGCCAGTGGCAGCGCGATCTGGCCATCTGTCATAACCGCCGTGGCGAAGTGCTGGCTGCAGCTGGCGAACACCCCGAAGCCGTCCTGCAAGCCTTCCGAGAGGGGCAGGTAATCGCTGAACGCCTGGCCTGCCTGGATCCGGACAACGGCGAATGGCAGGCCGACCTGGCGATCGCTTTCGACCGCATCGGCGATGTGCTGCTGCGCCAGGGCGATCCCGCCGGAGCTCTACCGCTCTTCCATCGCGCCCTGGAGATCCGCAGTGCCCTTGTGGCCCGCGACCCGGAAACCAGCCCGTGGCTGCGGGACCTGTTTGTGAGCCACCTCAATTCCGCGGATTGCCACAAAGCCCTCCGGGACTTCGAGGCGGCCTCAATGGCGTGCCGTCAGGCCCTGGCGATCGCTGATCAGCTGCTAGCCAGGGCTCCAGACGATCCCCAGACCCGCTTTGACCGAGCGGAAGCTGCTTACAAGCTTTCTGTTGCTAACACCGCTGCCCCCAGCGTCAGGGGCGCGGCGGACGCGGAGTTGCTGACCTCCAGTCGCCAGGTTTTGGCCGAGTTGCGTGCCATTGGCTGGCCTTTGCCGCAGCAGGACTGGGTACAAGCCCTGCTGGCGAAGTAAAATTGTCGCAGGTATAGCTGTAAACGTTAACAATTATCTTTATTGTTATTAGGGTCAAGCAACCCCCTCAGCCCCGGCTCCAGCAGCGCAAAGGCCCGGCCGCGGTGGCCGATACGAGCCTTCGTCGCTTTGTCCATTTCGGCAAAACTCAGGCCCGTTTCCGGCACCAAAAACACCGGGTCGTAACCGAAGCCGCCACTGCCGCGGGGGGTCTCCAGGATTTCCCCCGGGCAGTGACCTTCCACCTCCAGGCGCAGGATGCCGCTGGGGTCGGCCAGGGCCAGGGCGGCCGTGAAGCGGGCGCTGCGTTGCGCTGCCAGGCCGGCCGCAGCGCGCTGCTGGTTGGCGGCCCCCAATGCGGCCAGCAGCCGGGCGATGCGTTCCGGGTCGCTGGCGGCATAGCGGGCCGAATGCACCCCCGGCGCCCCAGCCAGGGCATCGACCGCCAGGCCCGAATCATCGGCCAGGGCCCAGCAGCCGGTGGCCTGGGCCACCGCGATCGCTTTGAGGCGGGCATTTTCCATAAAAGTGAGGCCCGTTTCCTCCACCTCCAATCCCTCGGGCTGGGGCCGGATCTCCAGGCCCAGACCGGCCAGCAGGGCGGCGAATTCGCGCACCTTGTCGGCGTTGCCGCTGGCGATCACCAGGGGGGTGGGGGGCGGGCTGTCGTTGCTCAAATGGCCTCCGCCAGCTGCCTTGCCCAGAGCAGCACTTCTGCCACCCGCTCGGCCGTGGGGGATTCGCAATAGAGCCGCAGCACCGGCTCGGTGCCGGAGAAGCGCAGCATCAGCCAGTGGCTGGGCCCCAGCCGCAGCTTGACGCCATCGGTGCTGATCACCTGCCGCACCGGCGCGCCGGCCACCTCATTTGGGGGCGTTTCGGCGAGAAAACGCTCCAGGCGGCCGCGGGCGGCCATGTCCGCCAGTCGCAGATCGAGGCGGTCGTAGGCGGCCCCGCCGCCGCAGCGGGCCTGCAAGGCATCAATTCGCTGGCCCAGGGGCACACCGCCCTCCACCAGCGCTTCGATCAGCAGCAGGGCGGCAAACGGCGCATCCCGCTCCGGCAGGTGCATGCCAAAGCCCACCCCCCCCGATTCCTCGCCGCCCACCAGCACCTCACCGGCCAGCATCTCGGCGGCGATGTACTTGAAGCCCACCGGCATCTCGATCACCTGGCGGCCCAGGTCCTCGGCCACCAGTGCCATCAGATCGGAGCCGCTGACGGTCTTGATCACCGTTCCGGGCAGGGATCTCGCCCGGGCCAAATGGTCGATGAACAGGGGCATCAGCAGCTGGGTGCTGCAAAAACGGCCGTTCTCATCGATGGCGGCGATGCGGTCGCCATCGCCGTCAAACACAATGCCCATCGCCGGTTGGCCCGCGGCGGTGCTGGCCCGCACGGCGGCGATCAGTTCTTCCAAATAGGGAGCCAGCGGCTCGGGCGGATGGCCGCCGAAGAGCGGGTCGCGGTTGGCGCGGATCTCGCGGATCACGCCCGCATCCACCGCCGTGGCTCCCAGCAGGGCCGGCAGCACCCCGGCCGCCGAGCCGTGCATCGGATCGACGATCACCCTGAGCCCCAGCCGCTCCAAACCCGCCGCCAAAGCATCCGTATCGACCTTGGCCCTCAGGCCCGCCACGTAGGCGCCCATGGCATCGAATTGTTCCGTGTCACCGGCGATCGGCACGCTGATGCCGCCGGCGGCCAGGCGCCGCTCCACCCGGGCGGTGAAGTCCCCCTCCACCGAGCCGCCAAAGGGTCCCTTGATCTTGAGCCCCAGCCATTCCGGTGGGTTGTGGCTGGCGGTGATCACCAGGGCGCCAAGGGCGCCGCGCTCGACCACCGCCCAGCTGGAGGCGGGGGTGGGGGTGGGGCTGGCCGAAAACACGGGCTGCAGATTGGCGCCGCGCACCGCCGCCGCAATCGCCGCCGCCAACTCCGGGGCCAGGAAGCGGCGGTCGTAGCCAATCACAACCTCGCGGCTGAAGAGGCCCTCAGGGGACGAGGATTCCAGCTCCCGCGCCGCCGCCGCCGCCACCGGCAGCAGCCGCTCGACGGTGATGTCCACCCCGAGAATGCCGCGCCAGCCGTCGGTGCCGAAGGCGATCGGGCTGGCCTGCAGCGGCAGGGGCGCGGAGGACATGGGACCCGTGGTTACAACTCTGGGGGCATGGTGCAGTACGCGGGGGCCCCCGCCCGCCGCCAGGGGGCCGGCCTGAGCGCAGGCCACCGCGCCCACTAACGTTTGCTTACCCGACTGTGGCGGCCGCTCCCATCACCGGATCCCCTGTGCAGAAGCCCGGATCCGCCCCCCGCCAAGGGGCGCTCAGCGACCGCTTGCTGGCGAGCTGGTTGCGTTGTCGCCGCCGCGCCTGGCTGGATCGCCACGGACCAGCCGAGCAACGGGTCTGGAGTGCCCATCGGGCTTTGGCCCTCGATGAACAGCGACGCCTGTTTCAGCTGTTGGTGAGCGAGCGTCCCGGCCATGGCGAGGCCGCCTGCCGCGAGGGTCGGCCGGGGGTGATGGGCTTGCGGCTGAGCGGCTGGAACGGGGCGGGGCAACCGCTAGAGGCCCATCCCAGCCTGCTATGGCGGCTGGAGGGGGCCAGCCAGTGGGGGCCGTTTCGCTATCAGCCGGTGCTGGCCCGCCAGGGTCATCACGTCACCAGAGAGCATCGCCTGGTGTTGGCCCTGTGGGGCCGGCTGCTGGCCGAGCGCCAGGGGGCGCCGGTGGACCAGGGCCTGGTGCTGGGCGGCGCCGGTGCCGGGCGACCCGAAAAGGTCAACCTGGCGGGCTCCCTGGGCTCCCAACTGGACCAGAGCCTCACCCGCCTGGCGGCGGACCTGGAGCGCCAGGGGCCGCCCCCCCTGGTCAGCGACCGCAAAAAATGCACCCTTTGCTCCTGGCGGGACCTCTGCGATGGCGAGGCCCGCCAGCAGGGCCACCTCAGTGAGGTGAGCGGGATTGGCGGCAAACGCCGCGAACTGCTTCTGGACGCCGGCATCGGCAGCCTGGCCGACCTGGCGGCGGCCGATCCCCAGCACCTGGCCGACACCCTGGCCGCCCATGGTGAACAGCACCGGGAGATGGCGCCCCAACTGGTGGCCCAGGCCCTGGTGCAGCAGCGCGGCAAGGCTCAGCGCCTGCACCAGGGCCCCGCCCTACCGGAGCCGGCACTGCCGGAGCTGGCCCGGGCACCCGGGGTGTTGCTTTACGACATCGAATCGGACCCCGATGCCCGGGATGACTTTCTGCATGGGCTGGTGCGTTTGCGGCGCCAGGGCGGTGCGGCGGGGCCTGGGGGGGCGGCGTCAGATCCGTGGCCAGCCAGCGCCGAGGCGGCGCCCTTCACGCCGCTACTGGCCCTGCAGGAGCACGGTGAAGCCAGGCTTTGGCGCCGGCTGGCGGCCCTGTTGGAGCGCTATCCCGACTGGCCCGTGCTCCATTTCGGCGAAACCGAGGCCATCAGCCTGCTGCGCCTGGCCGAGCGGCAGGGGGTGACGCCAGAGGCCCGCGCCCGCCTGCGCTCGCGTCTGATAGATGTGCATGCCCGGCTGCGGCGCCACTGGTTGCTGCCGGTGCCCAGCTACGGGCTTAAAAGCGTGGCCGGTTGGCTGGGTTTCGAATGGCGGCAAAAGGGGGTGGATGGGGCCCG